>USFL01000046.1 GCA_900553905.1 uncultured Eubacteriales bacterium
CCGCCGCGATTGCATGCGCGTCGAAAGGGGCGCTCCAAAGAAAATTCCTTAAAGAAAACACGTTTCGCCCATTCGTTCATAAAAGCTTTACAATCCGCCGCCAGCCCTTGAAAAATCACGGTTTTTTCCGGCAGGGGCGGCGGATTTCCCCTTGCGCTTTTTGGGAAAGAATGCTTTAATAGGTTGAGCGTTTTTGCCGATGCAGCCGCCAAGGCGGCCGGAAGGGGTTTTGCGTTTGGAGATTCAGTGGTATCCGGGCCATATGGCCAAGGCCAAACGGCTGCTCAGCGCGCAGCTGAGCAAGGTGGATCTGGTGGTCGAGCTGTGCGATGCGCGGCTGCCCCTGTCCAGCCGCAACCCGGCGCTGGACGAGCTGATCCGCCACAAGCGGCGCGTGCTGCTTTTGTGCAAGGCGGATCTGGCCGAGCCCGCGAAAACCCAGCGCTGGCTGGCCTATTTCCGGCGACAGGGCCTGGAGTGCATGGCCTATGACAAGAGCCCCCAAAAGACCAAACAGGCGCGCGGGCTCATTGAGCTGGCGGCCAAAGACGTGCTGGAGCGAAACCAGCGCCGCGGCATTCAAAAGACGCTGCGCGCCATGGTGGTGGGTGTGCCCAACGTGGGTAAGAGCACCTTTATCAACCGCCTCTACGGCGGGACGATCGCCAAAACGGGCGACCGCCCCGGCGTGACAAAGAGCAACCAGTGGGTAAAGGTATCGCCCTATCTGGAGGTGCTGGATACACCGGGCATGCTCTGGCCCAAGCTCAACGACCAGCGCGCGGCTACGCGTCTGGCCTATATCGGCACCATCAAGGATGCCGTGTACGACCAGTATGAGCTGTGCGCCTGCCTGCTGGCCGACCTGATGGCCGTCATGCCGCAGCAAACCGTCGAACGTTACAAAATCAAGGACCCCTCCGCCCAGGGCTACGCCCTGTTGGACGAGGTGTGCCGGGGCCGCGGGTTTCTCATGCGCGGCGGCGTGTGCGATCTGGACCGCGCCTGCGCCGTGATCCTGGATGAATTTCGGGAGGGCAAGGTGGGGAAGCTCACCCTGGAGGATGCGCCCCAGACAGGGGAGGAGGCACAGAATGCCGAAACCCTCTGAAAAGCGCCTGGCGCACTTTCGGGAGCTGGTTGCCTATGATCGGGCACTGCCGGGTTTCGGCACGTCCCTGGCCGGCATGGATGAGGCCGGGCGGGGCCCACTGGTGGGCAATGTGGTAGCGGCTTGCGTCATCCTGCCCGACCAGCCGCTGCATGAATGGATTGACGATAGCAAGCGCCTCAGCCCAAAGCGCCGCGAGGAGATGTACCATTGCATCATGGAGACGGCGCTGTATGTGGGCGTAGGGGAGGCCAGCCCGGAGGAGATCGACCGGCTGAACATCCTCAATGCCACGCGCCTGGCCATGCGCCGGGCCGCGGAGCATGCCCCGGCCACGCTGTGCGTGGTGGACGCGGTCCAGGGCCTCGACCTGCCCTTTCCCGTCCAGTCCGTCATCCGGGGCGACGCCACCAGCTACCATGTGGCGGCGGCCAGCATCGTGGCCAAGGTGACGCGGGACCGGCAGATGCGGGACTATGCCCTGCAATATCCTGAGTACGGGTTTGACCGCAACATGGGCTATGGAACCGCCGAGCATATCGCGGCCCTGCGCGCCTATGGTCCAACGCCCGCGCACCGCCGCGCCTTTATACGTCATTTTGTTGGGGAGGAAACAGCCGAATGAAACGCTTCTGCGCCTTTTTTTGCCTGGCGTTGACGCTGCTTGTATGCCTGACCGCCGCTGCGGAGGAAACCAACCTGATTGCCAACGGCGGCTTTGAGACGCTGGATGCGTCCGGAGATCCTGTGGACTGGTATCCCACGGCCTACCGCACACAGGAGGGGTATTCCCGCATTGCCGTCACGTCCGAAAAGGCGCACAGCGGCCAGTACAGCGCCGTGGTGGAAAACGCGAGCGCCAACGATGCGCGCTATACCTGCACCGTTTCGGTGGAGCCGTCCTCGCTCTATCGCCTGAGCGCCTACGTGCTGGTGGAATCCATGGAGGATACCGGCAACGGCGCAAACCTGGGCATCGAGGGCATTTACTCGTATTCCGATTGCCTGTTTGATACGGATGGAGAATGGCAATACCTTGAGTGGTACGGCGAAACGGGAGAGGACCAGCGCGAGGTGACCTTCGGCGTGCGCGTGGGCGGCTATGGCGCGGAGAGCACCGGCAAGGCCTATTTTGACGACGTATGCCTGGAAAAGGTGGACGCGCTGCCCTCCGGGGTGTTTGCCTCCATCTGGTACGATACGCAGAGCTATGTTTCCTATGACACGCAAACCTCGCAGCAGACGGGGGAGAAGAGCACGGCGCTGTTTGTGGCGCTGGGCCTCATATTCGGCTTTGCTTACCTCCTGGCCCGCCCGCTGTTGGAGCGTGGAGGCGCGAACCGGCGCGCCGCGTGTGTCTTTGTCTGCCTGATGGCCGTGGCGCTGGTCGTGCGCATCGTGCTGGCAGTACAGGTGCCGGGGTATTCGGTGGATATCAACTGCTTCACCGCCTGGAGCCTGCGCATGGCCGAGCGCGGCCCCGCAGGCTTCTACGCCCCGGATTATTTCTGCGACTATCCGCCGGGATATATGCTGCTCCTGTGGCCCTGCGGCCTGCTGCTCAATGCCGTCAAGAGCGCGGGGGCCTCGCTGCTGGTGGTCAAGAGCCTGCCCATCCTGTGCGACATGGCGGGCGCGCTGGTGCTGTTTGGCTATGCCCGCAAGCGGCTGGGCGATGCGGCGGCGGCGCTCGTGGCGGGCCTGTATGCGTTCAGCCCCGCAGTGCTGGTCAACGGCGCGGCTTGGGGCCAGGCTGACAGCGTGCTGGCGCTGCTTCTGATGCTCACCACCCTGGCGGCCATTCGCCGCGACTGGCGGGCGGCCCTTCCCTTGTTCGTCGCGTCGGTGCTGGTGAAGCCGCAGGCGCTCCTGTTTGCGCCGGTTGGCGGCGTATGGCTGCTTGTGTGCCTGCTGGAGAAGCAGGAGCGGCCGGACCGTATGCGCCAGTGGAAATCGGTCGGGACAGGCCTTGGGCTGGCGGTGGTCGTAGCGGCGGCCATCATCGTGCCCTTCTCCGTGCAGCAGTCGCCGTTGTGGCTGATCGACCTGTATGGCGAAACGCTTTCCTCCTATGCCTATGCCACGCTGAACACGGCCAATCTCTACTACCTGATCGGCGCCAACTGGACGGACCTGGCCGCTCACGTGCCCACGGCGCTGCCGCTGGTCACGGCGTTGGCCGCCATGAGTGGAGGCCTTTGGCTGCTGCTGAGCGGCGAAAAGCTGTCCCTGCGCAGCCGGCCCCGCAGTACATCGCTGGGGGCGCTCTGTCTGCTGCTGGCGCTGTATCAGTTCGGCCTGACCTTCTTCGGGGGAAGCTACAGCGCCTACGGCTATGGAATGACGGCATTTGCCTTCCTGCTTGCGGCCGTCTGCCTGGCCTGCGACCGCAAGGCCGCCTCTCTGCCCTTCTACCTGGCGCTGTCGCTGATCCTGATTTATGTGCTGGGGGTCAAGGTGCATGAGCGGTACCTGCTTCCGGCCATGCCGCTGCTTCTGCTGGCCTATGTCCTGACGCGCGACCGGCGGCTGCTGGCCCTGTGCGTGGGCTTTTCCATCACCACGTTCATCAACACGGCCATCGTGCTGGACAATGCCATTCTCTTTGGCGCGGAGCAGGGACATCTCAACAACGATACCCTCGTCCTCAACGATGTGCTGTGCGTGTTCAATCTCCTGCTCTGCGGCTATGCCGTCCGGGTGGCCTACACGGGTCTGCGGCCCAGCGAAGCGACCCGGCCGCGCGAAGCGGAGCCAGTTGTGCCGCCATCGTATGAGCGGATGCTGCTGTCGCCCCGCGATGCGCGGCTGCACCTGACGCTGCGGGACTATCTGGTGATGGGCATCACCTGCGTGGTCTATGGCGTACTGGCCTTTACGAACCTGGGCAGCACGGTCGCGCCGCAGACGGGCTGGATCTCCACCTCGCCCGACGAGCAGATCGTCTTTGACCTGGGCGAAAGCACGCGCTTCAGCCTCCTGTACTATGCGGGGGTCAGCTACAACGATTTTTCCGTCTCCACCAGCGACGACGGCGTCACCTGGTCGGCGGAAACGCCCTGCCGCATGCGCGAGGGCCTGTGCTACCGCTGGCTGTACGCGCTTCAGTCCACCCAGAGCAATGGCGAAGTCACCTACATGAGCGATTCGCCCACCAGTGTGGTATGGTTTACGGGACGCTATCTGCGGCTGAATGCCTGTGAGGCGGGACTGAACCTGTGGGAGATCGTGGCGCGGGACGAGGACGGCCAGACGCTGCCCCTGACCATCGTGAGCCATACGGGCGCGCGCACGGGCGTGCTGGATAGCGAAAAGCCGGTCGAAAACCTGATTGACGAGCAGGATACCTGCGTGGGCGAGCCGGGCTGGTACAACGGCACCTACTTCGATGAAATCTATCACGCGCGTACCGCCTATGAGCACCTGCACGGCCAGGCGCCCTACGAGACCACGCATCCGCCGCTGGGCAAGCTTTTGATGAGCGTAGGCATCGCCATCTTCGGCATGACGCCGTTTGGCTGGCGGTTTGCAGGGGCGCTCATCGGCGTGCTGATGCTGCCTGCACTCTACCTGCTGGCGTTGCAGCTCACCCACAGGCGTTCCATCGCCACGGTGTCCATGCTGGCGTTCTCGCTGGACCTGATGCACTATACCCAGACGCGCATCGCCACCATCGATTCCTTCCCGGTGTTTTTCATCCTGCTGAGCTACCTGTGCATGGTGCGCTATTTGCAAACCGATCTCTTCGCCGTGGATCCCGAAAAGCCCCGGCTGTTCGACCGCTGCCTGCGCAAAAGCCTGATTCCCCTGGCGCTGAGCGGGCTGTTCATGGGCCTGGCCATCGCCAGCAAGTGGATTGGCCTGTACTCCGCGGTGGGGCTGGCGCTGCTGTTCTTCACGGCCGTCTATCGCCAGTACCGGGTGAGCAACGTGGCCTGCGGCCTGGATGTGGAGCACGTCAAGCTGGACGATGGCCAGAAGGCGCGCGTGCGCGCCGCGCAGGACTTTACGCTCAAGCGCATCCTCATCACCTGCGGCTTCTGTGTGATCTTCTTCGTGCTGGTGCCGTGCGTAATCTATTACCTGTGCTATATCCCGTACCTGTCGTCCACGGGTCCGGTCACGCTCAAGCGCGTGATCGACGCCCAGATTGGCATGCTCAATTACCACAGCACGCCGGGCCTGGGCATGGATCATCCCTTCCAGTCGCCCTGGTGGCAGTGGCCGTTCATCCTCAAGCCCATGTGGTTCGCACAGGACTACTATGAGCCCGCCGGCTACGCGAGCACCATCATGTGCATGGGCAATCCGTGGGTCTTCTACATCGGCGCCATCGCCATGCTGGGCGCGCTCGCGGCCTGCGTGACCAAGTACCTGAACCTGCGGGCCGGCGTATCCCTGCGGCAGGGCGACGGCGATCTGACATTGCCGGTGCTCGCCGTGGGATTCCTGGCGCAGTACCTACCCTGGGTGCTCGTGCCCAGAAGCATGTACATCTATCACTACTTTGCAAGCGTGCCCTTCATCATCATGGCCACCGCCTGGTGGCTGGACCGCCTGCCGCGTTCCCGCCCAAGGCTCCGCACGTGCGTCATGGCCCTGTACCTGGTTGGCGCGCTGGTGTTCTTCGTGCTGTTCTTCCCCTATGCGTCGGGCTGGCTGACCAGCACGGAGTGGCTGGACGCGATGAAGTGGTTTTCGAAGCTCTACTACTGACGACCCGTTTGTGCAGAGAGGGTGTGCCCCATGCTCGCCAAGACGTTGTCCTGCGGTTTAAGCGGCGTATACGGCTATCCCGTGGAGGTGGAGGCGTTTATCTCCAGCGGGATGATCGGCTTTGAAATCGTCGGCCTGCCCAGCGCGGCGGTCAAGGAGAGCCGCGACCGCGTGCGCGCGGCCATCTCCGTGAGCGGGCTGTCCTTTCCCTTTGGCAAGGTGACGGTCAATCTGGCGCCTGCGGACGTCAAAAAGGAGGGCACGGCGTTTGAGCTGGCCATCGCCGTGGCACTGCTGGCCGCGCGGTCGCCGGAGGCGTTTTGCGGCCTGGGGGAAACCATGCTGCTGGGCGAGCTGGCGCTGGACGGACGGCTGATGCCGGTACGCGGTGCGCTGGGCATGGCCATCACCGCCGCTAGGCAGGGCGTGCGCGCGCTGATCCTGCCCAGGGCAAATGCCAGGGAATGCGAATGCGTGGCGGGTCTGACGGTCTACCCTGCGGAAACGCTGCTGCAGGTATGCGGGCATCTGTCGGGCAAGGAACCGTTGGCCGCGCAGCCTGCGGCGCGCTATGAGGCGTTTGCATCGGACGAGCCTGCGGCCTTTGATCTGAAATATGTCAAGGGCCAGCCGGCTGGCCGCAAGGCGCTGGAAATCGCGGCGGCGGGCGGGCACAACCTGCTGATGACAGGCATCCCCGGCAGCGGCAAAACCATGCTGGCCCGCTGCCTGCCCGGCATTCTGCCGCCCATGACCTACGAGGAGGCGCTGGAAACCACGCTGATTCACTCCGCCGCCGGCGAGCTGGGAGAGGATCACGGGCTGATGACGCAGCGTCCCTTTCGCACGCCGCACCATAACGTTTCCATGCCGGCCATGATCGGCGGGGGCGCGAAGGCGCGCCCAGGCGAGGTGTCGCTTGCGCACAACGGCGTGCTGTTTCTTGACGAGCTGCCCGAATTCCGGCGCGAGACCCTCGAAGCCCTGCGTCAGCCGTTGGAGGACGGTTTTGTAAGCGTCACGCGCGTGGGCGGGCAGAACCGCTACCAAAGCCATGCGGCGCTGGTGGCGGCCATGAATCCCTGCCCCTGCGGGAACTACGGCAGCAAGACGCGCCCGTGCCGCTGCACCCCGGCCGAAATCAAGCGCTACCTGGGCCGGATCAGCGGGCCGCTGCTGGACCGCATCGACCTGCGGGTGGAGATGGACGCCGTATCCGTCGAGGAGATCGAGCGCTCCGGCGAGGAGGAGAGCAGCGCCACTGTCCGCGCCCGCGTGCTCGAAGCGCGCAGGCGGCAAACCGCCCGCTACGCCGGCTTGCCCTTCCATTGCAACGCGCAGCTGGACCAGGCGGGCGTGGAGCGCTTCTGCAGGCTGGACGCGGCGGCTGCGAAGCTGCTCCGTCAGGCGGTAAACCGCTTCCGCCTCTCCATGCGCGGCTATGGGCGCATCCGCAAGGTGGCGCGTACCGTGGCGGACCTGGCGGGCCATGAGGCCATCGAGGCGCAGGATGTCGCGCTGGCCCTTCAGTTCAGAACCGCGGACGGGTTCCATGGAGGATGAGACATGCATCTGACCGAAGAACAACGGTGCCTGCTTTGGCTATCATCAGGCAAGGTCACGCCCCCGCATGCGGCAATGCTGGCCGAAGCCTACGGCGGCCCGCAAGGCGTATGGGACGCCTTTGGCAGCCAGGGCGGACCGGATTTTCCGGAGCAGGCGCGCAGGACGCTGACCCAGCTGCATTCCCGCGCCGCCATGGACGGCCTCGTCGCCCGCCTGGAACAAAAGAACGTCCGCCTGCTCTTTCGGGACGACGAACGCTACCCCGGCGGGCTGGCCAAACTTGACGACGCGCCCTATTTGCTGTATTATGCAGGTTCCCTTGACTGTCTGGAAAGGCCCATGGTCGCGCTGGTCGGCACGCGCCGCTCCAGCGCCTACGGCAGGGAGATGGCGCGCATACTCACCCGCGGCCTTTGCGACGCGGGCGTGTGCGTGGTCAGCGGCCTGGCGCGGGGCATCGATCTGGCGGTGCATGAGAGCGCGCTGGAGGCGGGAGGCTATACCGTCGGCGTGCTGGGCAGCGGCATCAACGTGCCCTATCCGCCCGAACACAGGCCTCTTCTGCGAAAAATCGCAGGAGGAATCGGCCTGGTTCTCAGCGAATATCCGTTGGACGCGCAACCGTTGCCGTATCATTTTCCGCATCGAAACCGCATCATTTCGGGCCTTAGCCTGGGCGTGGTGTTTGTGGAAGGACGCATCAAAAGCGGCGGCATCATCACCGTGGACGCCGCGCTTTCGCAGGGACGCGAGGTGTTCGCGGTGCCAGGCTGCGTAGGTACGGCGGGCGCGGAAGGCCCCAACCACATCCTTCGTGAGGGCGGACGCATCGTTACCTGTGCGGACGATATCCTGGAGGATCTGGGGCTTGGCCCCAGCCCCGCTGCGCCCGAACCGGATGAGATGGAACGCCTGACGGATTCCCAACAGCGCATATTGAACCTGCTCGCCGTGGAACCGCTCGGCGCGCAGGAACTGGGCGAACGGCTTGAGCTGAATGCCTCGCAGCTGCTGGCCGAGCTGGGAACGCTGGAGGTTATGGGCCTGATTTGCCGGGAGTCCGGCAACCGTTTCCGCCGCACGCTGTAGGCGGTCAATCAGAGGAGGAATTAGATGGCGACGACTGCACAAAAACTGGTGATCGTGGAATCGCCCGCGAAGGCCAAGACGATTGAGAAATTTCTGGGCAAGGGCTATCACGTGGAGGCCTCGCAGGGCCATGTGCGCGATTTGCCCAAATCGCAGCTGGGTGTGGATGCGGACCATGATTTTGAAATGAAATACATCACCATCCGCGGCCGGGGCAACATTCTGGCCCGCATCAAAAAGGAAGCCAAAAAT
>USFL01000047.1 GCA_900553905.1 uncultured Eubacteriales bacterium
GGTGACTGGAGTTCAGACGTGTGCTCTTCCGATCTCAGATCGTCACCCTGCCGGGGCGAAGCATGTCCAGGCAGGCATCAAGGCGTTGCGTGCCGTTGTCCGCCTCGGTGCCGTCGGTCACGAACAGAAAATGAATGCTCAGGTCCGGATTCTGATCCAGCATCTGAACCAAACGTTGAACAACCGCATCGTTTTCCGTAGCCTGTAGCGGTGTGCGCGTTTCGGCAAACCACAGCTCCACCTCGCCCGTGGCAGGCAGATACTGTTCAAGCCCGCCGACGAATTTTTCAAAGCGCGTCGCATACTTCTGGTTGGTGGTAGTGGTATCGCGTCCTGCGCCAAGCAGCTGGACGGATGCTTCGTGCAGTCCGTCGGGCTGGTCAAGCTGCATCTCGGACGAAACATAGGCGCGTTCCTCCACGAAGGCAACCATGGCCCTGGCCCCGTCCCGGGCATGGGTAAACAGATAGGACTGCAAAAACAGCTGTCCCGTTTCCCACTTCGGCATCAGATCATTCGAACTATTCCCCGGACGTCCAAAGCCCAAGGCAAAGAAATATGTTTTCTGCTGTGCGGCCGGGGCAGACGTCTCCACCTGAGGCGGCAGCGTATTTTCGGCGGGCGATGCAGCCACCGCCATACACAGGCATACGGCGCACAGCAGCGCCATAGCGGTTTGAAGCTTTCGCATGTTCGATCCCCCTAGCCGGCGGCTTAGAAAAAGTCCTCATCAATAGGGCTGGAAGATGAGGTGGGCGTCTTTTTGGCAGGCTGATTGAGCAGGATTTCCACCGCAACGAAGCCTGCGGAAAGCACCAGACACAGAATGCAGCCAACGCCGGCCGAAACGGGAATCATACTGGTGATTCCCATGCCCACGCTCTGGTTAATGGCGGTTCCGGCCAGAGCGGCCAAGGCGTTTCCGTTCATCAGCACGCTGTTTCCGGCGATGAGCAGCACAAAGGTAACCAGGAAGGTAAACGCCCCCACCCCAATGCTGATTTTGACATCCAGCACGACGCTTGCCAGCATCATCACCAGTGACAGCACCAGCGGCAGGTACATCACGGCATATCCGTACTGCATCAGCACCAGGCCGCTCATGCCCACCACAATCACACGATAGAACGGCAAAAAGAGAAGGCATACCAGATATGCGGCCGCAAACCCCAGGGCGACCCAGTTTTGTTGACTCCGCGTCATAACAGATTCCTCCTTACTATTGCGGTTAACCCTTGAGCCATGCAACCAATGCCTGTGCGGGATCGCCTATCCCGGCGCCGGACAGCCAGGGGATCATCCTTTGGGCATCCTTGATTGCGCCGCGCAGCCGTACAGTATAGTCCCCATGGGATTTCAGCAGCGCCGCATGCAGCAGGTCGGGATATCGGGAATGGAGCTGCTGCGCGAAGCTGAACAGCGCGCAAATCTGCGTCAGGAGCACCACGCCCTCCTCACCGAAGGGCTTCTCCCTTTGCTTGTCCCAGGGAAGGATAGCCAGCACCCCGTCCATCCGCGGCGCCTCGCCAGGGACGGCGGCCGTGATGAAGGCGGCCGCCATCCGCTTGCGAAAAGCAAGCGTTTTCAGTCCTTCCAGGGTGCCGCGGGCCAGCGTCTCGCACAGGTGGCGGGTGAGCTGCGTCTGTTCCAGCCGGTTGATGACGCCAATCGCGTTCCTGCATGGCTCCACCAGCTGCTCATCCCCGGTCACCGGCAGCTCCCGGCGGATTACCTGCCACACCCCAAGGATCGCGTTTGCGCACTGCCACGCCGGCCTGGATTGCAGGCCCGCCTCCGCGCCTGTTTTCTTGGCCAGCCCGACGATGTTGGCAATGCCGTCCATGCCGGCGGCATTGAGCAGCAGCGCCTCAAAGCATTCGGCAAACCTGCGGTTGAGCGCTTCATGCCACAGGCGCACAAAAGCGTTCTGGTTGTTTCCCTGCCGGCTGTTAAACCACTCCTCAATCTGCCTGCCACGCTTGATCTGTGCCATCTCTTCCATGAGTTTCGCCTGTGCTGCGGCTCGAGTATTGCCCTCCAGCAGCTCATCCGGCTGGAGGGCGGCCCTGGTCCAGGCCCCGCGCTGACGTTCAATCGCTGCAAAGTAATCCATGGACTTCCAGTCTTCCATGAGCTGGCGCTGCAAATCCCGCAGATAGAGGCGGCGCAAGTTCAGCGTATCCGTCAGGGTGGAAAACACGTTCCACAGGCAGCGCACCTGCGGCGCGCCCGCGTCGCCCAGCGCTTCGTAAAGCGCCTTGAGCGGGGGTTCTGCGCCGGCCAGCTGGTCGGACGCGGCGCTCCGAACCCACTGGCACACGATGGCAAAATCGCCTTGGGCGGGCAGGGTATTGGCCGCAAGATACGCCTTCACGTAATGGGCGATTCCGCAGCTCATCCGCTCCCGCGCGTCAATCAGGCGGCTCTGCGCGTCCAGCGCCACATACCAGCCCAGCGCGCAGCGTCCCTCGCGGGCAAAGCCGTCCAGCATGCGCTGCGCATAGTCCGATAGCGCCTGGTGCACCCGGCTGTGATCGCGCGACACGGGCAGAAGCTTTTCCAAAAGCACGTTCAGCTGTGCGTTGTCCAGCGGCATGGCGACCGGGCAGCCCGCCTGCGCATCCAGGGACAGGATGCGGCACAGCGTCCTGCTCATGTCGTAGCCCATGCCCAGGCACATCTGCGCATAGGCTTCGCCCTCCCCCGCATGGGCGCAGAAAGCGGCCACGAGATAGCGCTCCAGCAGCTCGCTGTTGTCCGCATCCATCGCGTCGGCGGCTTCCCGTATGCGGCGCTGAATGGCCGCATTGGGCAGCGTGATGATATACTTGTTCATCAGCTCGTTGAGCGACAGGGACAGCACCCCGCGCCGGTCCAGATAGCGCCTGGCCAGCGGCATGATGAACAGCGCCATCTCTGCATGCAGCTTGCCAAACGCCGCCAGATAGTCCACCATCGCCTCTCTGAGCGCCGCAAACGCTTCGCACAGCGCGCTGAATGCCTCGTTGCACAGCGCGTCCAGCTCGGCCTGGCCGATGGGCTGGTCCAGCCACGCCTCCCTGAGCAGGGTGGAAAAGACCTCCGTGATCCGTTCGTGGCCCACCGCCTGCTCCAGCATGGACCTGCTGACCATCGGCGCAAAGAAGGGGGCTATCCGTGCCTTCTGATGCCGTATCACGATCCACAGCTTTTGCATGGCCAGGCGCTGGTCCGCTTCACGCAGCGCCTTTTCCATCAGGAAGACGACATCTGCGTCCGTCAGCGGAACCGGCGCCGTGCCGATCTGGGACAGCCACCGCTCCTCCAGCACCCGCAGCAGCCTGTCGGCATCGGTAGGCGTATAGCCGTGCCGGCGGATCAGCAGCTGGTTCACGGTGCGCCACAGCCGGACCCTTTCAAACGGCTCCAGCGTTTCATGGTCCATCTGGAACAGGGCAAAGGCAATATCAAAATCGGCCATGAAGGGCGTGTCCTGAGGCGGTTTCGCATTGCCCAGCTCCGCTGCGCTCACATCGTACAGTCTTTGCAGGGAAGGGGTCGTCTGGCCGTCCATGACCGCCCTGGCGAACGCCGCCTCTCCGGGCGCAAGCGGCACAAACGCATTCGTGCGCAGGTCGAACAGGTTTTCGTTGGGTTCGCCCACGTAGTTTTCCGGATAGACGAAAACCAGCGCCGTGGGATCAAACTTCTGGATGTGCCGGATGGCCACCGGCGCGCTCATGCTCAGAATGTGCAGCGCCGCTCCGGGCAAAACGGGCAGCAGCACGTCAAGAAAGAACGCCTTTGCCAGTGAAATGATCTCCCGGCAGCGCCGCTCCTGGCCCAGGCAAACGCGCACCGGCACGGTGTGCGTTTCCCGGTCGAACGCGCGCGCGGTTGCGCTGCGCCAATAGCGGATGAGCAGGGCCTCCGCCATGCCTTGCGGCAGAGCGGCGGTCCACGCAGGGCCCGCAGCAGACGAAGGCGTCCAGGATTCCGCTTCGATGCTCTCCATCTGGGGGGCCAGCGCCCAGAAGGCGCCCAGGGTCAAAAAACCGCTGTAGGACAGCCAGTCCCGGGGGGAGCCGCTGGTCAGGGCGGTATCGGGACCGTCGCCCGTGAGCGCCACGATGTCGCTGTAGCCATGCGGGCGGCCCTCCACGCGTCCGTTGCGCAGCAGCATGCCCTCGGCGGAATACACGACAGCTACCTTTTGAAAATCCAGCGCCTGCAACTCATAGGCGCACTGAATTTCGCTCAGTGCATCCTGATCCCTGCGCTGTTCGTCAAAAAACGGAACGCCGTCCACAGGCGGCAGCCGCCGGCCTGTAACGCCGGCAGCCCAGTTTCCGCCCGGAAACCCTACGGAAGCAATGTCGCTACCAAACCCTCTGCGGGGCGGGTCGCCAACGATGCGATGATAGGCGCGCATAAGCTGTTTTCTCCCCTTTCCGCGCTCTTACCGGCTTCCAAACAGCCATCGTTTTTTGGGTTTTTCCTGCGGTGCCTCCTGCACGGGGGGCTTTTTGCTGTCCGCCAGCCCGTAAAAGTAGAGCAGGGCCAGAAAAGGCTCGATGATGCGGTGCTTGGATGCTTCTTTGGAATGGATGTTTTTAAAGCAGGGTTTTCCGTTCTGATCGGAGATGCGGGTATAGGTGCTCACCCCGAGCATGAGGGGCTTTTTGACCTTTCCGTTGAAGGCGTTGACGATCTGCTCGCGGATGCTTCCGCTTCCCAGCTTGGAATCAAAAAACCTGCTCAGTTCAGAGCTGACGGCTGCCAGTTCGCCGGTATCGACCGCGCGCTGGTGGCATTCCTTGATATTGTTTTGCTTGAGGCGGCTCTGCGGCGAGCGAAACAGTATCTCGTCGACGGTGAGCGGCTGGTCCATCTTGGTAACCACGGCGATGATATGCTTGAGATCCTTCAAATAGCTGTTGATCACATAGGTTTGAGACAGAAACGCCGTCACCGGCACGGAGCAGAAGTCGTGCTCGTTTCCGCTTTCTTCAACCGCAGGGCTGTCCTCCTCGGGGCTGCCGATGTCCTCCTGAATCTTGGAATCATGAAAATACGCGCCGTTGCACAGCATATTGGGGTCCAGCATGAGCATGACGGTTTCCGCCTTCTTCAGCCCGTCGTGGCCGGCAAGGTACGCCTCGTCGATCAGCCCGCTCTTGTCAATGATGCCTTCTCCGGCGATGTCGTACAGGGTGAAGAAGCAGTCCTTGGGGGGGCTACAGGACAGGTTGGTATAGCGCAGTACCAGCGGGAACAGCTTGCTGTCCACAGGGGTCGGCAGCGTGATGCCGGTATCGCTGTAGAGCTGCATTTGCGGAACGAAATAGCGCAGGCTCTCCGCTACTATGGACACGCTTCCCAGGCCGCATGCGGACAGCTGGATGGAAAGCTGTTGCAGCAGCGCGACCAGGTACGCCGTTTTGCCCGCGGCGCGGCCGCCGAAAAGGCACACGCTGTAATTGGGAATGGTGCCGAAGCCGAGCGGAAGCATGCAGTGGCAGTTCGGGCACGCCCTGGTGGGAAGAACGACCTGCTCCGTGCTGGCGGACTTTTTTTTGTTCTCCGCCTCATTGGCGGCAGCGCCTTCCAGCTCGTCGGGGGTTAAGCCGTTGCAGGGACTCACCCGCAGTTCGGCCGGAAAGCCGTTTTCGTCCCGGGTAACGATTTCGTTGGGCTCTTCGCAGCGAAAATAGAGGCCGCGAAAGTTTTCGCCTTCTTCAAAGGGATAGTCCGTGCTGCACTTGAAGAGAAAGTTGTAGCGCCGTTGGTCCCTGAAAAAAGCCGTATTATAGGTGGAATCAATAAAGAGCACCTCATCGCCCACGATTTCTTTGCCGCAAAATGGACAGATATAGTTGGACATCTTCCGTTCCTCTCCTGCATCAGTTTTTCGTCTGGATATAGACAGAAGGGTATTCTTCGCTCGGGTCCACGCAGGGCACCAGCTGGCTCTGCACGCCGGTAAAGGTCTGCTGGTTTGTGGCCGCGTACACCGGATAGTAGATTTCCCTTCCATTGCTGATCCCGCGCATGACGACCTTCCGGATGTTTTCGGGATCGCCCTCAAAGATATAGACGAGGCGGCCCTTGCGGTCCACCGTGTGCGAAAACGCAACGGGAAGCTGCCTTCCGGCCACGGTCGCCCGGGCATACAGCACGCCATCATACGTGATGCGCACCTGAATCGGCCCCATGACGGATAGGGATTCCGTGATATCCACGCCCAGCGCGGCATTGCCCACGGGCGAGTAATACTCCGCGCTGGTCACCACGCGCTTTCCAAGCGACCTGCCGCCCTGGGAAATGCTCACCAG
Organism: uncultured Eubacteriales bacterium; assembly: GCA_900553905.1. Lineage (GTDB taxonomy): Bacteria > Bacillota > Clostridia > Christensenellales > Aristaeellaceae > Limiplasma > Limiplasma pullistercoris. The sequence goes on from USFL01000047.1 coordinate 6,315, forward strand.
CGCCGCGGCCTCGTCGCGTTTCCAGTCCCAGCTGAGCACATACCGCGCGCTGCCGCAGCGCGATACCTTCAGGCCGTGGCTCTGATCAGGCTCCGGGCCGGAGGGTTCCTGAACAGGCTGCTTCCCGGCGAATACCGCGGGCGCCTCAGAATCGGGCGGAGTGCTTCCCAGCGTGGTAAAGCCGCCTCCGCTGAAGGAATCCATCGCGCAAAAATAGTTGCTGGTCTGCTCCTGAAGATAGCTTTGAAGGTCGCGTGTGAGAAGATAAAGGTCGATGCGTTCAATGTTGTCGTTGTGCGCCAGCATGACGGAGGTCTGATACCGCACCCAGGGATTGTCCTTGAAGGCGGCATCCGCGAGGTACACGCTGTCCGGGTGGCCGGGGTTGTCAAGGATCGAGCGGAACAGGCGCACGCCGGGGGTTAGGAATCTGTCAAAGAACCGCTCCAGCTGCCCGCTTCCTTCGCATTCCAGCGCAAGCGCCTGCCAGAACGTTCCCTGAAAGGGCATGGGCATGTCTTTTTCCATCATGCGCATCAGTTCATCCCTGAGCTCAAGCAGCTCCTTTTCGCGGGGCTTTCCGTCGCGCGAGGTGAGAAAGACGGCTTTGTTCCTGTTTTCCAGAAAGTCCGCGATTTGCAGGGTAAGGTTGCTCGCCGCCTCGTCCAGGCTGGTGGAAAATTTGGGATACTTGTTGCGCAGCGCGTTGACCTCGCCCATGTCGGGGCACAGCTTGACGAGCGTGTCCCGGATGCACGCGGCATTTTCCACAAACGCGGGCAATGCCTCCAGCTTCGGAATCAGCGCGGAGGCGATTTCCAGCGCAAACCGCTGGCGCGTCTCCTCCTCGCGGGCCTTTTCAAAGGCGGCGCAGCTTGCATCGATATATTTGTGGCGCGCCCATGGCATCGCGGGCCGGTCCGGCAGCGTTACCATGGACGGATGCACGCCCTTTTCCACCATTGCGCGCAGTTCGCCGCACACGTTCTCCAGCAGGTCCAGAGGGAACCCCGCCGCGTTGAGCCTCACGGACATCCGCGAAAGCATGGCGGTTTCCAGCTTTTGGGCAAGCTGCTGCGCCTGGCTGCGCATCTGCTCCTGCGTGCCCGCGTTGAGCAGATAGAACCGATCCACCGCCTGGCGGATCTCCGTGGCATCCCGGTCGTACAAGCAGGCAAACACGCGGGCTGTCCGCAATTCATCCGGAGTAGGCAGGCGGATTTCTGCGCTGCTCAGGTCGTTGAGCCAGCTGCTCAGCGCCATGCGCAGCCCCGCCTGTGAATAGGTGCTCATGGGTCGACCGGTAAGGGTTTCCCATGCCTCCTCATGGGAGTAGGGCTTATCCACGCGCTTGAGCATCTGCTGTGCGGCGGTGTTTTCCAAAATTCGGGTCAGTTCCCGGTTGCCGGCGTTGAGGGAGGAGCAGCCGATGCTGTACAGCCGCGTGTTGTTCATCAGGGTGCGCTTCTTCTTCAGCACGGCATACATCTCGCTGTACACAGCATGCAGCATGGTTTCGAAGGGAACGCTCGCGCCCATCTGGTTGACCGTGCTTACAAGGTAACAGGCGTGGGGATGGGTATCCATCAAATCCGTACAGACGGCAGCCTGGTTGCCTTGCCGGGCCGCCTCATGGCTCAGCAGCAAAAACAGCTGGTAGCGAAAATCGTTTCCCGAAAAGTGGTGGCACATCTGCTGGATCAGCGCCTTGACCAGCTCCAGCCCTTCGATGTCGCATGCCTCGCACAGGCACTGCATGAACACCTCGGAGGAGTGAAGCATTCCCCGCATGACGGCGTCGATGATCTGTCCCGCGTCGGCCTTAGCCGCATCGGAAAGCCGCAGGCAGCGGTTTCCGTGCATGGCTGCCATCTCCGCCGACAGGGCGGGCTCGTGGGGGTCCAGCAGCACGAAGAGAAAGTCGGACCACTCATCGCCTTCAAGAAGGGTATTCCAGTAGCGAAGCATTCCGTCCAACTGCGCGCACACGCGCCGGCCATGGAGAAAAATGACGTTTACTGCCAACTGTACCGCCTCCATAAGATATGCGACGCTGCCGGCGGAGCGGAATCAGCGTTTCGCCGGCAACCGAGCTTACGCCATATTGTCCAGCACATCCTGACAGGTGCTTTCGAGACTGCGGGCCATATAAAGCATTGCCTGATACAACTGGTTGATCTTGTCCAGCCGCTCCTTGTCGACGCCG
>USFL01000048.1 GCA_900553905.1 uncultured Eubacteriales bacterium
ACCGATTTCCGAGATGCTGGAAACGGTGGGATACTTTGAGCTGGACGACGAGGACGACGACGAAGAGGAGGACGAAGCGCTGCTGCCCGGCTCCGGCTGGGTGGTCATGGAGGTTTTGCTGCAGCTGCCGAAGATGCTGGTCACCGTGGAGGTGCCCGCGTAGCCGTCGGCTTCCAGCCCCTCATCCTTCTGGTACTGGGTGACGGCTTTGGTGGTGCCGTCACCGTAGATCCCGTCGATCTTGCCGTCGTAGTATCCCAGGATATTCAGCGCCTGCTGGAGCTTTTTGACGTCGCTGTTTTCATCCCCGATGCGCATGATGCCCGGCGCGCTGCCCAATGCTTTGATGCTGGCGGCGGCTGCCACGGCGGCGGAAGGGGATTGGGTTACGTATTTCTTCATCATATAGCCGGTAAAGTTGCCGTAGCGCACTTTGTACCAGTCTCCGGATTTGCCCAGGATATCCACTTCTTCGCCTTCCGGCACGGTTTGCAGCGCACTGGATTCCTTGTCGGCTTCTTTGCGCAGCACTACCTTGGCGTTGGTCACGCCCGCATCTGCCGCCAGGGCTGCCTGGGGAAGCATCATGCAGCTCCAACCGATCATCAGGGCCAGTGCGGCGCTAAAGATCCGCCGCAGGTGGCGGTATATGCCGCTATATGCCTCATAAAGGACCATGTGAATCAGTTCCTCCTTTGCACGTGGGGGAAAGAGGGCTGTATCCCTCACAGGTTGCAAGCTCAATATATTACGAAAATATTAAAATGTCAAGACGAATATGTGAAGTGTTACAGGCGTTGCAGCTTCCAAAATTCAGTCATTTTGATATCTTTTCAGCAAAATTGGGGAAAGTATTGACGAAAACGGAAATCGAGATTAAACTATCATGGTGTTCATGGTTCATTCATAATTTTGCCATGCCACGGACACACCGATATGATGTAAGGGGTTAGTGTATGAAGGAGATCAACGGTACCATCACGCTTGCCTATGTAGAGGAGGACAACAGGCAGCGCGTCATTTTCCGCGTCATACCGCTTTGCACCCGCGAGGGAAATGTTTTTCACGGCGGCGCGGACGATTTTCCCGATGAGGGCAGTCTGCGCATCGTGCCGGACAAGCGGGAGCAGAGCACTTTTAAGGAAAGGATGCGCGAGGCCGGCGGCCTGTGCGCTATCCAGCTCGCCAGCGACGGCAAGGAACTGATGAAGGTGCGGCAGAACCGCAACTACGCCCCTGAGGAGGGAGAAAGAAACCAGTACGCGATCTATTCGGACGTGATTTGCGAGCTGGCGGAGGACGGCTGCTTCGAAGTGGTGGAACCGGGCGCGGACGCATCCCAGGCGCTCACGGCCAAGGTGCTGCTGCACAAGGACAAGATGCTCTATGGTCCCGTGGAAAAGGAACAGGCGCATAAGGCGGCGGTGGAAGGGCTCAAGCCCTTTGGGAACGACCGCTTTTTGCTGCATACGGTGGAAACGCCCGCCCTGGGCCGGCACAGCATCTATTGGGACCCGGAGGCGACCCTGAACTGGCGGCAGCGGCGCAACAGCCTGCGGCGCAAGGAGCGCGCCGCGGTCCAGGAGGAAGAGAAGCCCAAGAAAGCCGAGGCAAAAGCCAAGGCCGAAGAGAAGCCCCGCAAGGAAAAAGCCGAAGCCCCGGCCAAGGCGGAGCCCAAGATGGAAAAGCCCGTCAAGCAGGACCCGCATACCCGCCGGGTGGAGCGCGCCGCCGAGATTGCGCGCCAGGAAGAGAAGCAAAAGGCGCGCGAGGCAGCGGCAGCCGCGCAGCCTGCGGCCGAGCAGCCGGCTGGAGAAGAGGCGGAAGAAGCGCTGCCCATTGGCGCGCATCTGGATATTCTGGACAGCGAGTTGCCCTTTGAACAGCAGATTTCCCGGCTGGCCCAGCCGCTTAGCGAAGGGGCGAACCGCCTGACCAACGACGTCCCCGCGCCTGAAGAGGAGGCGCCCCAGAGCGTGGCCCGTTTTTCAGGCACGCCGCTGGCCAGTGCGGGCGGAAAGATCGTGCGTACCCGTACCCGGCCGGAGAGCATGCACCATGTCGTGGAGCGCCAGATGCGCGGCCAGCGGGATGAAATCATGGGCGAGGAGCTGGGCAGCGGCACCTATGGCCTGGTGGAAAACCCCATCGAAAGCCTGCGCACCTGCATGGAATACATCTGGCAGAACGCCGACATGCGTCAGCAGGCCATGGACATGCTGCTGGAAAATGAGGCTTTCACAACGGACGTGGCCGCCGCGCTGCGCCGGGGCGGCATCAACCTCAACGCCGCCGCCGCCGCCCGTGAGCAGCTGGCCGAAATCGAAGCGGATCGGCTGAGCCTTTTGATGCAGCTGGAAGCCGCGCGCGAGAACGAAAAGAAATTCCGCGAGCAGGCCATCGCCACGCTGTCCCAGAAACGGCGGGACGAGGCGGAACGCCTGAAAAAAGAGGTAGAAAAGCTTACGCAGCAAAACGAGGCGCTTCTGGAACAGTCCCGCGCGCTCAGCACCGAAAATGCCGCGCGTATCACCGAGTTTATCGCCGGACAGATGAGCTGCTTGAGCGGCGCGGGTGAGCAGCGGGTGCTGCTTTCGCCTGTGGTGGGGCGCACCTATACCCAGCAGGAGCTGGCCGAGCAGCTGCGCGTGCATATGAACGACAGCGGCTTCAGCATCAGCGACGACGAGGCCGTGAGCCTGCTGATCAATTTCTCGCTCTATGACGCGCTGTGCTTCCGCGCCCGCACCATCACCGATGCGCAGCTCTTCGCCGGCGTGCTGCTGGAGAGCTTCGGGCTCAAGAGCGTATCGGCTACGGTGTGCCCCGGCGCATATGTGGAAATGATCAGCCTGCTGCCCGAGGACGGCCGCCGCACCCCCACTGTGACTGTGCAGCCCCTAGGCACCGAAACAATGACCGTCTATGGCCACAAAACCCTGTTCCTGACGGATGAGAGCGCCATGCCCGAACCTGACCGCCTGCTGCCGTATCCGGTCATCAGCGTGCCCGCCATGTTCAAGCGCGGATTCGGCCGTGCGGCCCAGTGGCAGCCCGTGGAGCCGGCCTCGCTGGAGTCCTTCGCCGCCATCCGTGCCGATTCGCATCCCATGCTCAGCGACGCGGAAAAATGGTTTACCGACTTGAAGCGTGTGCTTTCCCAGGCGGAGCTGGTGTTGCCGGACGCGATGGCCGCCGGCATGCGGCGCTTCATCGAGGTGGCCTCGCGCAAGGTGCGCGGCGGTTTCCTGGCGGCGGCCGATATGGCGGCCAGCAACTGGGTGGTCCCGCTGATGATGCTCAGCGGATGCGATACCGCCAAGGTGGCCGACGCGCTGGCCGGCCTGCCCCGCACGATGGACCTGCTGGGCATCCGTTGAGAGCCCTGTGCAAAGGAGGAAAAACCCATGCTGGAGTACAAGTTCGATACCCAACTGCTGATCGAGGGCACGGGTCTGGACGAGGACCAGATCAACGACTACATCACCCGGAACATCAAGGGCGACTGCCTGCTGGCCGTGGGCGACGACGAGCTGATCAAGATCCACTACCACACCAACGAGCCCTGGCAGGTGTTGGAATACTGCGCTTCGCTGGGCGACATCCACGATATCGTGGTGGAGAACATGGAGCGCCAGTCCGCCGGGCTGGACGGCTGAAAAGCGAAAAAATTATGGAGCCGGAGCACATCGCGTGCTCCGGCTCCTTCGTTTTTCTTTTCGGATCAGTAGGCGCTCGCCATGGCCTGCGTGAGCAGGGCCATGCCTCCGGCCACATCCGCCATGCCGGGATTCCCGCTGGAGAGGATGTTTTCCAGCGAAGCGGCCGCACTCTGGATATTTGCGTAGGCCTGGGAGGAAGCGTCCATGGACCCCATCAGGTCATAGGCGCTTTGCAGAAGCTGCCGTGCATCTGGCACCAGCGAGTTCTCCGTGGAGCTGTCAGTCCAGCCGCCATCGGCCCAGCCGCCTCCGGTGGAGGTTTCATAGCTGGTGTGCAACGTGCAGTATCCCAGATTGCTGGCCGTGCCCAGATATTCGGCGATGACCGGCCCGTACTGACTGTCATTCACATAGGCGCTGAGGGGGTGGCCGTTTGGAATGACGACCACGCCCGTGGTGGTGGTGCTGGGGCAGTATTCCGTCGCCAGCATGCCGGTCTGCGTGCAGGTGACCACGGACTGATGCATCTGGCAGGATACGGTGGGCACCGTGGGCTCGTACCAGTAATCGGTCACCACGCCGTAGCCCTTGCTGTCGTTGTAGCAGGCCTCGGTGGCCAGCTGGCCGCTCACGGCGCAGGTCGTCACCTTGACCAGCCCCAGGTCCTCCGGGTTGGCCTCGATGATGTCGCGGTCCTCCAGCCCCTTTGCCTCGTGAATCTTGGTCATGTAGCTCTTCCAGATGGGCAGCGCGCCGGAGCTGCCCGTGGTCTTGGAGGACAGGGGCTTGTAGTTGTCATGGCCCACCCAGATGGAGCTCACGTACCAGCCCGTCATGCCCACGAAGGTGACGCCGCGCTGGTCGCTGTTGGTGCCGGTTTTGCCGGCTACGGTCTGCCCGCTGATCTTGGCGGCGGTAGCCGTGCCGCCGGAGACGACGTCCTTCATCATGTCCACGATCATCCAGGCCGTGGAGGGACGGAACACCTGCCGCCGCTCCTGCTGGGCGTGGCTGTCATAGACCACGTTTCCGGCGCTGTCGGAAATGCCCAGGAACGAAATCGGCTCCTGATAGACGCCTCCGTTTCCCAACACGCCGAAGGCCACGGCCAACTGGACCGGGGTAATGCCGCTGGAACCCAGCGAGAGGCCGAAGGGCGTGGCGTCGATGTTGTCGCGGTCCACTCCCATTCGCAGGAGGAAATCCACGGACCGGTCCACACCCACCATGGTCAGAAGCGTCTGCGCCGCGGCCACGTTATGGCTGCGCTTCATGCCGTTGCGCAGGGTTTCGGGGCCCACATAATCGCCCCCGCCGTAGTTCTTGGGCCAGGTGTCCTTGCCGTCCGACCCGGTCCACCCGGTGATGGGCACGGGAATGTTATAGACGATGCTGGCGGGGGAGTAACCCATCTCCAGCGCAGGCGCATAGACGGCGATGGGCTTGATGGCGGAGCCCACGGGCATCTTCATATCGGTGGCGCGGTTGAGGGTCTTTCGGGCGGTAGGACGCGTGCGCGAACCCACGATGGCTTTCAGCTCGCCCGTGCGGTAGTCCAGCACCACCGCGGCGGCCTGAGGCTGCACGATTTCGTCATAGGTGCCGTCATAGTTGAGGGTGCGGTATACCTTGTCGCTGGGATCGCGCAGGGCGGGATAGCTGTCCCAGTTTTCCAGCGTGTCCTCCACGATTTCCTGAATCTCGGTGTCGATGGCCAGCGTCACATGATAGCCGCCCGTACGCAGCTCGTTTTCCATCTTGCTGCGGTTTTCGCTGGTATCCTCCAGGCCGTTGAGCTCCAGGAAGCAGTCCACAATATCCTGCACGGCATACTCCACATAGTGGGCGTACGGATACATGCCGTCGCCCTCGGTGGTGGAGGTTTCCAACACGTGCGCGGTGGAGGGGTCCAGCGCCTCCTGATACTGCTGCTGGGTGATGAATTCGTTCTCATACATGCAGCGCAGCACGTAGTCGGTGCGGTCGTTGGTAATGGCCTTGTAGTCGGTGGTATCGGAGGTGCGGGTGTAAAAATTGCGGCGCGGGTTGTAGTAGTAGGGGTTGGTGGTCACGCCAGCCAGCATGGCGCATTCGCGCAGGGTCAGTTCGCTCAGCTCCTTGCCGAAGTAGCCCTGCGCTGCCACCTGCACGCCGTAGTAGTTTTCGCCCAGATAGATGGTATTGAGATAGTATTCCAGAATTTGCAGCTTGGTGTACTTGGTCTCCAGCTGCATGGCCAGGTAGGCTTCCTGAATCTTGCGCTTGTAGCTGAGCTCGCTGCTGAGCACCGTGTTCTTGATCAGCTGCTGGGTGATGGTAGAGCCGCCCTGCTGCGTGCCGGAGATGAAATTCTGAATGAAGGAGCCAATGATGCGCTTGATGTCGATGCCGTTGTGGGTATAGAAGCGCGCGTCCTCCACAGCCACAAAGGCGTTGCGAAGCTCTTCGGGCATCAGGGAGATGTTGACCATGATGCGGTTTTCGGTGCCCTTGTAGTCGGTGATCACATTGCCCTGCGCGTCGTAAAGAAAGCTGGTCTTGTCCTGATCGTCCAAAAGGGCCAGGTCCAGCGTAGGCGCGGTTTCCATATATCCCTTGGCGATGCCGGCCACTGCGCCCGCCAGCGCCAGCCCGCACAGCACGATGAGCAGCGCCGTCAGGCGCACGGCGTTGACCAGGACCGAAAGCACAAAGTTGGGCTTGGTCAGCCTGGGTTTAAAGATGGTGCGCTTGCGGGGCGCGTCCTCTTCCTCCGGCGGACGGTAGGCGGGATCGTTCTCCCAGCTCCCCTCGAAGGAGTCGCCGCCATTTGGATCATAGGGCTGCTGATGGCCGTCGTACGGCTCGTTGGAATGATACAAGGCGTTCCCTCCTGAAAAGCATAAGGCGTTGGTTCGCCTTTCATTATACCATACCCTGCGCGCACGCGCCAGATAGGCGCTGTAACAATCGCAGGACCCGACGCGTTTTGGCCGCCAGTGGTTTTTCCGCCTTCGCGCGCATATCCATCCAACGAAAGGGGGGAGGGAATTGGCTGCATGCGCGCGCAAAAAACGCGGCTGGCTGCGCTGGCTGCTCATCGCGGCCCTGCTGCTAGCCGCGGCGGTGATCGCCATGGAGCAAAACCTAAGCCAGACTTTGCTGGACATGGCCTTTGCCCGCGCCTACTCGATGGCTGTGGAAACCATCAACCGCGCCGTCAAGCAGGTGATGGAGCAGGGCGTTACCTACGAGGAGCTGATCGACGCGCAGATGGACGCGGAGGGGCGCGTGTCCATGCTCAGGGCCAACACCATGCGCATGAACGAGCTGGCCTCGCAGACTGCGCTTCTGGCCGAGCGGGAGCTGGGCAGCGCTGAAAACCAGTTCGTGGAGATTCCCCTGGGCGCGGCGCTGGGCGTGAGCTTCCTGTCGGGTTTCGGCCCCCGGCTGGAGGTGCGGATTCTGCCTGTGGGCGCGGTGCACACCAGCTTTGACACCGAGTTTGAAACCGCCGGCATCAACCAGACGCGGCACAAGATTTTTCTCAACCTGCGTGCGACCGTCAGCCTGATCGTGCCCACGGGCTCGCAGCTGGTGGAGGTGACCAGCACCGTGCCCATCGCGGAGAGCATCATCGTGGGCGAGGTGCCCGACAGCTTTGTGGATGTGAACAACGAGGAGGATATGCTCAACCTCATTCCCTGACCGCGCAGGGAATTGACAGGTTCCGGCGTTGAATATGCGTATCCTGCGCAGCGGCTTTTGTCGAAAAAAGCCCGAAGCGCCCGCGCCGCTTGACAGCCGGGCGCTTTTGCAATAAAATATCATGGAAGCATCATATAAACGCGGAATCAGCGGACCGGCGCATGGAAAGAATGACCATAGGCGCGTCCGTACCAATAAGCCGTCGGCTTGCCGAAGGGAGGAAGGGCGGATTTTTTCCGCCCAACATGCATGACAAAACGCAAGGGACTGATCCTGGGCCTGGTGTTTGCGGCACTGATGCTGCTGGCGGGGGTTGCCGCCGCGTCCGAGGTGGACCCCATCGTATGGAGCATGGAGCTGGACCCCGACAAGCTCGCCGGCCCCGGTACGGTGAATGTGACGATCACCATCTCCAATTCAGGCGATACCGATATGAAGGACCCGGTCGTGCTTTACGATCCTGCGGCACAGATCGTGTCCGATTTCGGCACCAACGGCGCGGTGCTGCTCAAGGCGGGCGAAAGCGCCACCTGGACCGGTACCTACGACGTCAACGACCGCACCCTGGAAAACGGGGCTGTGGTTTACTTTGTCAAATATACCCTCTATAAGGACAGCGGCGAGGCCGTGGACCAGAGCCAGCCCATTCGAGCGGCCATTTCGCTGCAGACGGCTGAAACCGATATCGAGGTCAAACGCACCATCAGCCCCACCGTGGCCGGTGAGGATCAGGAGGTGGTGGTGCGCTATGACATCACCAACAGCGGCACCGTTGACCTCACGGACGTGACCATCCAGGAAAACGCCGATATCCACAAGGAAAAGCAGACCATTCCGCTGCTGGAGCCGGGTAAGACCGCCGAGGTGCGCTATACCGTCACCATGGGCAAAAAGGACCTGACCAGCGGGGCCACTATCACCTACAAGTCCGAAACCGAAAGCAAAACCCAGACCTATACCGTTGAAAACCAGACCATCACCTATGGCGAATCCTCGCTGACGGCCAAGCTGACCAGCGACGTCAAGGGCGTGGTGGAAAACGGCACCGTCACCCTTTCGCTGGAACTGAAGAATACCGGCAGCGTGGATTACAGCGACCTGCGCGTGACCGACCCTTCCCTGGGCGACGTGTTTACCAACCAGCAGCTC
>USFL01000049.1 GCA_900553905.1 uncultured Eubacteriales bacterium
CAGCGCCAGCGGGCCGGTCTCGCGCAGGCCGCGCCCCCGAAGGGCGCGGGCAGCCAGCATCCCCGGCGTGCCTCCGGCGATGACCATGAGCCGTGCAAGCGCGGACAGCGCCCGCACGGATCTTCGGGACCAGGCTGCACCCAGGGCGAAGGCGGCGGCGTTGACCGCCAGATAATAAACCATGACGGGAAGCATGTGCGCCCCCCCTTTTTCCATCGGATGCGGCCGCGCGCGGCGAGGTTCGCTCCCCGCGCCGCGCATCAGGCCGGGCTTTTTTCCGGCCCGACAGGCACGATCATGCGGGCGTAGTGGATGGCGTTGCTGTTTTCATCCACATAGCTCACCAGCTGCTGGGTGAACAGATCATCCGAGGCGCGCAGCCGGTGCTCGCTCATATAGGCGAAGAGATGCTCCAGCAGCTCGCCCGCGTCAAAGCCGCCGTTTTCCAGCCGGAACAGACACCCCACGGCGCACGTGGCGTCGATGCAGCGGAACGCGTCTGTTTCAAACCCCAGCACCTCCGCGTCGTTTTCATGGAACAGAATGCCCTTGGTCATGTGCCGGGGTGCGCCGTCCAGCGCCTCGCGGCCGATGAGCGTGGTATAGGCCGTCAGCGGCAGCGCGCCGAAGAGCCGCTTGAGCAGCGGTTCCCGCTCCACCCGGGCCCACATGTCCGGCACGGAGGGATATTCCAGCAGATACACCCGCCCCAGCGACAGGCGCACGGGGCGCATCAGATGCCGCTGCGCCGTCTCCAGCGCGCGCGCCGTCTGGCGCATGCGGGCCAGCACATGCTGGTCGTAGGCGATCTTGCGCTCCATCTCCTCGATTTTGTGGCCGTAGAGGCCCGCCAGCTCCCGCTCGCCGCCGGTGGAATAGACGCGCTGGATCTCCTCCAGGGTGAATCCCTGGCTCTTGAGTCGCTGGATGTTGGAGATGCGCTGGATATCCGCCAGTTCAAAGACGCGATAGCCGTTGCCGTTTTCACGCACGGGATGCAAAAGCCCCTTTTTCTCGTAAAACCGCAACGCTTCATCGCTCAAGCCGAACGCCTTGGACAGCGTTCCGATGGAAATCTTCATCCTTTTCCCCCTGAAAAAATCATGCCGGCTTCCGGGAAGAAACCCTTGACAGTCAAGCCGCTTGAGCCTTTATACTATCAGTGTACACGATGCAGGGGAAAAAGACAAGTCTGGCGAAAGGCGTTTTTTTTGGCCCACGGTTGTGAAATTTGTATCAATATGCCATGGGGAAACGGGGAGGATGACATCGCGCAGAATTGCGCGCGTCATAATACATTACATCTGGGGGTATTTCGTCATGAAAAAACTGTTGGCACTGCTGCTGACGGTAACGCTGCTGATGAGCGTGGCCGTCACTGCGTCGGCTGAGTGGGTGCGTCCCGTTCAGACCGTGGAAACCTGGGATGAGGAAGCCGACTTCGTGATCGTTGGCTTCGGCCTGGCCGGCGCGGCCGCGGCCGTGGAAGCCCACGACATCGACCCGGAGGCCAAGGTGGTCGTGCTGGAGAAGATGCCCGAAACCCTTGCGGGCGGCAACTCCATCGCTTCCGGCCAGACCTTTATCGTGCCGTCCGAAAACGGCGTGCCCGAATTCAAGAAGTACCTGGAAGCCTGCAACGAGCCCAACCCCATTCCCGACGAGTATCTGGACTGGCTGGTGAACGGCTTTGCCGAGCAGCTGCCCTGGATCGAGAGCGTGGCCGACAGCGCCGGATACGAAGCCGGTTATGTGGGCGGCGGCGAACTGAAGTGGGGCAGCCTGGTGGTCGAGTTCGACACCTTCCCCGGCAGCGTGTTCGAAGGCACCAGCGCTCACCTGCGCAAGAAGAACTCCGGCGCCTTTGAAAACGGCGGCGTGTGGCGCTGCTTCGCCGAGGCCGCCAAGGTCCGCGGCATCGAAGTCCGCTATGAGAACCCCGCCATCGCCCTGGTGCAGGACCCCGTGACCCGTGAGGTCAGCGGCGTGGTCGCCACCGACGCCGAGGGCAACGAATACACCATCAAGAGCGCCAAGGGCGTGCTCCTGGCCTGCGGCGGCTACGAGAACAACCTCGAAATGCAGCGTGACTTCCACGGCATGGACGAGGTCTACACCGCCGGCACCCCCGGCAACACCGGCGACGGCATCAAGATGCTCATGGAAGCCGGCGCCAAGATCTGGCACATGAAGAACCAGACCCAGTCCGGCGGCTTCTGGCTGGGCATCAAGGTGCCGGAGTACGAGTCCACCTTCATGCGCAACTTCGACATGCCCGGCAATTCCTGGATTGAGGTTGCCTCCGACAACACCCGCTTCTACAACGAGTCCTACGGCTATCACCGCCAGCACATGAAGTACATGGAGTACGGCCGCTATGTGGACCTGCCCCACGAGCGCGCCCTGCCCGTGCACCTGATCTTCGACGAAGCTACCCGCGAGGCCGGCTCCATTGCCAGCCAGTGGCTCAGCTGGCCTACCACCACCGAGGGCTACACCTGGTCCAACGACAACCTGGCCGAAATCGAAAAGGGCTGGATCATCAAGGCTGATACCATCGAGGAGCTGGCTGAGAAGCTCGGCCGCGACCCCGTTGAACTCCAGGCCACCATCGACCGCTACAACGAGATGTGCGAAAAGGGCGTGGACGAGGACTTCGGCCGCGATCCCGAAACCATGGCTCCCATTGAGAAGGCGCCCTTCTACGCCGTATCCATCACCCCCACCCTCGTGGCCACCACCGGCGGCGCCAAGCGCGATACCGACGGCCGCGTGCTGGACTGGAACGAGAACCCCATCCCCGGCCTGTATGAGGCGGGCGAGCTGGGCAGCTACGTGTCCAACCTGTACCAGAACGGCGTGTTCCTCTCCGAGGCCATGCTCTCCGGCCGCACCGCCGCCCAGACCGCTTTCGGCGGCGAGAGCGAGGTCAAGGAAGTCGTGAAGGAAGAAAAGACCGGTCCCGCGTGGGCTGACGCCGCCGACGGCGAGTACACCGCCGTGGTGGACGGCCTCCACGACAAGATCGAGGTCAAGATGACCGTTGAGGGCGGCAAGCTGACCGCCATCACCATCGGCGAGGGCCGCTCCGAGATGATCATCACCGACGAGCAGCTGGCCGAGTATGTAAACGCTGTGATCGACAGCCAGAGCACCGATGTGGACGTCATCGCCGGCGCCACCGTTGACTGCCAGGCCATCGCCACCGCGCTGATTCAGGCGTTCGCCGAGTAAAATTCCCCTGGGCCGCAAGGCCCCGCCCCGCACGGCATACCGTGCGGGGCGTTTTGCATTGTGCCTTGAAGCGGCGCGCGGGGCGTGGTATACTCGCCTTGCGGGCCTGATCCCGCCGGGAAAGGAGGACGGCCCATGGCCACCATGAAGGAAATCGCGCAGCTCTGCGGCGTCAGCCGCGGCACGGTGGACCGCGTCATCAACCGCCGGGGCAAGGTGCGCCCCGAAACCGAGCGGATGATTCTGGAAGCGGTGGAGCGCGTGGGCTACACCAAGAGTATGCTGGGGCGCGCCCTGAGCGTCAAGCGCAGCCAGCCCGTCATCGGGGTGGTGATGTGCAGCGAGGGCAATCCCTTCTTTGACGATGTGTATGCCGGGCTGGCCCGCGCGGAGCAGGAGCTTTTGCCCTATGGCGTCGCGGTGGAGCGCCGCGCCATGCGCGGCTATGATGTGGACCGTCAGCTGGCCCTGATCGACGAACTGTCCCCCTCCCTGAGCGCGCTGGTGCTCCAGCCCGTGAACGACCCGCGCGTGGAGGCGCGGGTTAAGCACCTCAAGGCCCGCGGCGTGCCCACCGTAACGGTCAATACCGACCTGCCCGCCAGCAGCCGCTGCTGCTACGTGGGCAGCGATTATGAAAGCGGCGGAGCCACCGCCGCGGCCCTGCTGGAGCTGATCACCCAGGGCCGAGGGCGCGTGGGCGTAGTGGCGGGCGTGCCCACGCTGATGGGCCACGTGGCGCGGCTGCGGGGCTTTCGCAAGCGGCTGGCGCGCTGCGCCGACCTGCCCGTGGTGGCTGTGGAAAACAGCCTCGACGACCCCGAACGCGCCTATGCCGTCACGCGCGACATGCTGCGCAGCCACCCCGAAATCGACGCCATGTTCGTGGTTACGGCGGGCTGCGAAGGGGTGTGCCGCGCCCTCATCAGCGCAGGGCGCGCGCGGGAGATCCGCGTGGTGGGCTACGACGACGTGCCCGCCACCCGCGAGATGATGCGCCTGGGCATCGTGCGGGCGGTGGTGTGCCAGCAGCCCTTCGAGCAGGGCTACCGCTCGCTGCGCGCCGCCTTTGACATGGTGCTCTCCGGCGAGATGATGGACGACCGCCGCATCATTATGGAAAATCAGATCAAGCTGCCGGAAAACCTCTCGCCCGCCCCGGGGAACGGCCCATTTCAGGATTGACAAGCGTTTCAAATTGGGGTATCCTTTTTTCAGAACAAAAATGTGCTCGTGCACACTATCAAAAAACGCCCCCGAAGGGGCGCCTTGAAAGGAATGAGGGAATGTGACCTACCTGCTTGGCGTGGACCTTGGGACCTCCGGCACCAAGACGGTGCTCTTTGACGTGGAGGGCCGTGAAATCGCCAGCCAGAGCGTGGAATACCCGCTCTACCAGCCGCAAAACGGCTGGGCCGAGCAGGACCCGCAGGACTGGTGGAACGCCGCCGTCGGCACCATCCGCGGCGTGCTGGACAAAAGCGGCGTCGCCTCCGACGACGTGAAGGGCCTGGGCATCAGCGGCCAGATGCACGGCCTCGTGCTGCTGGATGAAAGCGGCGAGCCTTTGGGCCGGTCCCTCCTGTGGTGCGACGGCCGCACCCAGCGGGAATGCGACGAAATCACGCAGGCCGTGGGCGCAAAGCGCCTCATCGAGATCGCGGCCAACCCGGCGCTGACGGGCTTTACCGCGGGCAAGATCCTCTGGGTGCGCCGGCATCGGCCGGAGCTGTTCGCCCGCGCGCGGCACGCGCTGCTGCCCAAGGACTACGTGCGCTACCGCCTGACGGGCGTGCTGGCGCAGGAGATCAGCGACGCCAGCGGCACCAACCTGCTGGACGTGCCGGCGCGGCGCTGGTCGGCTGAAATCATGGACAAGCTGGGGCTGGACATGGCGCTCCTGCCCCCGCTGGTGGAAAGCTGCGAGGCGGCGGGCGCCGTCACCCCCGAAGCCGCCGCCCTGACGGGGCTTCGCGCGGGCACGGTCGTGGCCGGCGGCGCGGGCGACAACATGGCCGCCGCCATCGGAACCGGCGTGGCGGAGAGCGGCAGAGCGTTTACCACCATCGGCACAAGCGGCGTGGTGTTCGCCCATTCCGACACCGTGCGCATCGACCCGGAGGGCCGGGTGCACACCTTCTGCGCGGCGGTGCCCGGCGCGTATACGAACATGAGCTGCACGCTGGCGGCGGGCCTGTCGCTGAAATGGTACCGCGACCAGTTCTGCCAGGCCGAGCGCGAGGCCGCGGCCCAGATGGGCGTGGACCCCTACGACCTGATGAACCGCGAGGCCGCGCAAAGCCCCGTCGGCGCGAACCGGCTGCTCTTTCTGCCCTACCTGATGGGCGAGCGCAGCCCCCTGCTGGACGCAAACGCGCGCGGCGCGTTCATCGGCCTGAGCGCCATCCACACCCGGCGCGACCTGCTTCGCGCGGTGATGGAGGGCGTGATCTACTCCCAGCGGCAGAACCTCGATATTCTGCGCGGCATGGGCGTTAAGCCCGCAAGCATGCTGGCCTGCGGCGGCGGCGCGCGCAGCCCCTTCTGGCGGCAGATGATGGCCGACGTGCTGGGCCTGCCGGTTCAGACCGTGCAGGTGCCCGAAAGCCCGGCGCTGGGCGCGGCGATTCTGGCGGGCGTGGCCGCGGGCGTGTACCCGGACGTGCCCTCCGCCAGCGCCGCGCTGGTCCGGCCCGGCGAGCCGCTCCTGCCCGACGCGGAGCGCTCCGCCGCCTACGAACCCTACTACCGGCTGTACGAAAGCCTGTATCCCGCGTTGAAACCCGCCTGCGGACGGCTGGCCGCCCTGTGAGCGGAGGAAAGGAGAGCGACATCCTATGGAAATTCGATCCGTGTTTGACCCTGCCTTCAAGCCCTATGGCCGCGTGGTGGAGGGCTACCCCGTGGACGGGCTGCTGGCGGCCCTGAAAACGACCCCCCTGCCCGACGCCGTGGCCTACACCCCGCGCGAGGAAGCGCTGCACGCCGCCGCGGACGCGCAGGCCATCGGCGAGGCGCTCTTTGGCGGCATGCCGTTCCAGCTGGGCTGGTGCAACGGCCATAACACGCGCCTCAACTGCCTGGAATACCACCGCGACAGCGAGTTCAACCTGGGGACCGAGGCGTTTATCCTGCTCCTGGCCCGTCAGGACGAGATGGAAAACGGCGTGCTGGACACCGCAAAGGTGCGCGCCTTCCGCGTGCCGGCGGGCGTGCTGATCGAGGTCTACGCCACCACGCTGCACTACGCCCCCTGCCACGCCGACCCCGCGAAGGGCTTCCGCGTGATGGTGGCGCTGCCCGCGGGCACCAACACCGACTTCCGCCTCCCCGGCGCGCCCAACCCGCTGGACCGCCAGCTCTGGGCCCGCAACAAGTGGCTGATCGCGCATCCGGACAGCGCACCGGCCGCAAAGGGCGCGGTGATCGGCCTGACGGGCGAAAACATCGACATCGCGGGCGACCTCTGATCGCCCTTCAAAACTGCAAAGGAGAGTGGATACCATGCTTCAGAACATCCCCGTGGTCAAGCCCGGTATCATCGCCGTCAGCCGCGACTGCTTCCCCATCGCGCTGAGCCAGGCTCGCCGCGCCGCCATCGTCAAGGCCTACGGCGAGGGCCTCTACGAATGCCCCGTCACCGTGGAAAACGAAAAGGACGCCCTCAAGGCCGTCGAGGACGTTCGAGCCGCCGGCTGCAACGCGCTGGTGGTGTTCCTGGGCAACTTCGGCCCCGAAACCCCCGAAACCCTGATCGCCCAGCGCTTCGAGGGCCCGTGCATGTACGTGGCCGCCGCCGAGGGCGACGGCGACATGATCAACGGCCGCGGCGACGCCTACTGCGGCCTGCTCAACTGCTCCTACAACCTGGGCATGCGCCACCTTCGCGCCTACATCCCCGAAGCCCCCGTGGGCACGGCCGGGGAGACCGCCCAGCGCATCCGCGACTTCCTGCCCATCGCCCGCGCCATCATCGGCGTGAAGAACCTCAAGATCATCACCTTCGGACCCCGGCCCCAGGACTTCTTCGCCTGCAACGCCCCCATCAAGGGCCTCTACGAGCTGGGCGTGGAGATCGAGGAGAACAGCGAGCTGGACCTGCTGGCGGCCTTCAGGGAGCACGAGAACGACCCCCGCATCGACGAGGTGTGCCGCGACATGGCCGCGCAGATGGGCGAGGGCGCGTACTACGAGGACCTCAACCGCCGCATGGCGCAGTTCGAGCTGACGCTTCTGGACTGGGCTGAAAGCCACAAGGGCGCGCGGCGGTACGTGGCCTTCGCCAACAAGTGCTGGCCCGCCTTCCCCAGCCAGTTCGGCTTTGAGCCCTGCTACGTCAACTCCCGCCTGGCCGGGCGCGGCATCCCCGTGGCCTGCGAGGTGGACATCTACGGCGCGCTGAGCGAGTACATCGGCCTGTGCGTAACGGACGACGCCGTGACCTTGCTCGACATCAACAACACCGTGCCCGCCTACATCTACGACGAGGACATCAAGGGCAAGTACGACTACAAGCTCAGCGACACCTTCATGGGCTTCCACTGCGGCAATACCCCCGAATGCAAGCTCTGCGCAAGCCGCGCCGTCAAGTACCAGCTCATCCAGCACCGCCTGCTGGAGCCGGAAGGCAGCGAGCCGGACTTCACCCGCGGCACCCTCGAAGGCGACATCGCCGCCAGCGACATCACCTTCTACCGCCTCCAGTGCGACAGCGAGGGCGTCCTGCGCGCCTACGTGGCCCAGGGCGAGGTGCTCGACGTGGCCACCCGCAGCTTCGGCGGCATCGGCGTGTTCGCCATCCCCGAAATGGGCCGCTTCTACCGCCACGTGCTGGTGGGCAAGCGCTACCCGCATCACGGCGCGGTCGCCTTCCACCATGTGGGCGCGGCGCTGTTCGAGGTGTTCAAGTTCCTGGGCGTTGCGGACATCGCCTACAACCGGCCCGCGTCGCTGCCGTATCCGACGGAGAATCCGTTTGCCTGATTGATCCGGCGGGCCTTGTGGCCGCCCGTTCCCGCTTGTGCGGGGGCGGGCGGTTTTTTTGATGGAGGCGGAGGGACGTTCGTGGGACTTTTGGGAAGGTGGGGCGTGCCGCGTTTCTTGCGCCCTTTGGGCGCTCGCAACGCTTTCTTTTTGTGCTGCGGCACAGGTTTTTGGGGCTCTGCCCCAAACCCCGGCAGGGGCCTGAGGCCCCTGCACCCCACTCTTTCCCCCGCGCCCCGCATGCCCGCCCGTCCATCC
>USFL01000050.1 GCA_900553905.1 uncultured Eubacteriales bacterium
TACGCTGGAAAGTGAAATTTTGCTGGTCATGGTCGGCTGCGATGAACGGTGGCGCGCACTTTTGCAGGACGCTTTGCAACTGGTGCGGCAGGTGCTGGCCGCCGATGTGAAGGACGCTCCGCTTCCGCCCTGGAAGCTGGGCGGTATGGATGCGGAGGAAGTCCACCGGGGGTCGCATCATCCGGAGGCGTTCGGCCTTTCCGGGCACCTGCTGCCAGCGCCGGAGCAGGGGCTGCTGGCCGCGCAGCTCAACCGCCTGCGCGCCGTGTGCCGCGAGACGGAGCTGGCCGGCATCGCGGCCTGGCAGGATGGCGTGCTTTTGCGCCATGAGGACTGCATCCTGGCGCTCAACCGGCTTTCCAGCTATTTTTATTTGCTGCAACTGCGCGCCGCAACGGGCGCCGGACCCAACGGAGAAAGGAACGAACGGACATGAAGCAATGTATCTACGCGCACCGCGGCGCTTCGGGGTATGCGCCGGAAAACACGCTGGAAGCTTTTGAGCTGGCGGTCCGGCAGGGAGCCTACGGCGTGGAGCTGGACGTGCACATCACGGCGGACGGGTATCTGGTGGTGGCGCACGACGAGACGGTGAACCGATGCTCCAATGGCGAGGGCCTCATCGCCCGGATGACGCTGCGCGAGCTCAAGGCCCTGCGCTTCAACAAGACCTTCCCGGCGTATGCCAACGCCACCATTCCCACGTTCCGGGAGGTGTTGGAGCTGCTGGCACCGGCGGGGCTGCACGTGAATGTGGAGCTCAAAAACAGCCTGATCGACTATCCGGATCTGGAACGGCGCTGCGTGGAGGAGGCGGCCGCCGCGGGCATGCTGGAGAGAATGCTGTTTTCCTCCTTCAACCATCACAGCATGCTGCGCATGAAGCAGCTGGACAAAAGCCTGCGCTGCGGCCTGCTATACGAATGCACCATGGTCAAACCCTGGGATTACGCCGTGGCGCTGGGCATGGATGCATTGCATCCGCATTTCTCCGAGGTGCTGGTGCCGGGCGGGGAGTGCGAGGCGGCGCATGCGGCCGGGCTTGAGGTCAACCCCTGGACGGTCAATGACGAGGAGGACCTGCGCCGGGTGATTGCCGCGGGCGCGGACCGCATCATCACCAATTATCCCGACCGTGCGCTGCGTTGCCTGGCAGAGCATGGGGCAAAGCAGGAAGGGTAACGGCAGGAGCCGTTTTTCCGGCTGATTATAAAAAAACGGCGCTCCGCGTGCTATGGACACACGGAGCGCGTTGGTTTTCCGCCGCGGACGCAAACGGAAGTGCCTTACTCTATGGAGGCGTCGGGCGCGGGATGCACGGCCTTCTTTCCCGCTTCAAGGGCGGCGTGCTCGTTGGAGAGCTCGCCATGGAGCGTAAGGGAGTTCCAGGCGCTGTTGGTGGGCGTGAGCATGGCCTTGAGCGCGATGGGAGGCACGCCCAGCCTGCGCAGCGATTGCAAAAACTGCGACGCTTGCAGGGAGGAGAGATGGGCCATCACCAGCATTTCATCCTCAAAAGCGCCGGGCGCAGGCAGGCCCGCAGGCGGCTCCATGCCGCACAGGGCGGCGAGCGTTTCCCCATACTCCGAGGGAGATACGGGCCGCACGCGAATCTTGAAGCGCATGGCCGCCAACCGGACTTTTTTGAAGACTTCCTCCCTGAGGTTATAGCAAAGAAGCACGGGCTGCCGCATCAAAAAACGCCGCCTTTCATAAACGGATTCATAGGGGCTTTTATTGTAGGCGGAGATAAGCGAAAAGTCAAGGGCGGCCCGACCGCATCCCCATGCGCTGCGCTCAAAGGCGGCGAACATGCGCCCCGGATCTGTCCTTGGCAAGCGAAAGGAGACCATGCCATGCCATTTGCCATCGTCCGGCAGGATATCACCCGCATGCAGGTGGACGCCATCGTCAACGCCGCCAATACGGAGCTTAAGATGGGCGGCGGCGTGTGCGGCGCGATTTTTCAGGCGGCGGGCGCGGAGGCGCTCCAGGCCGCCTGCCGCAAGGCGGGGCCCATTCCCACGGGCGGGGCCGCCCTGACGCCCGGATTCAACCTGCCCGCCAAATACATCATCCACGCGGCGGGACCGGTCTATTCCCGCCAAAATGCCGCGCGGAGCGAGCGGCTGCTGCGCTCGGCGTACCTGGAATCGCTCAGGATCGCCCTGCGGCACCGGTGCGTAAGCATCGCCTTTCCGCTGATTTCAAGCGGTATTTACGGCTACCCCAAGGAGGACGCCCTCCGGGTGGCCACCGCCGCCATTCGGGATTTCCTGATGGAATATGAAATGGACGTGTATCTGGCAATTTTCGATAAATCGTCCTTTGCCATCAGCCGGAAGCTGGCCGGAGCGGTCGAAAGCTATATTGACGACAACTATGTGCTGGCGCATCAGGTTTTGCGCCGCGGCCTGCTGGAGGTTGAAAACAGGGCGCTCGATGCCGCCGTCCCGCCCATGGCGGCCGCTCCTGCGTGCAGGCCGGGAGAGCTGGATGCGCTGATCGGCAATCTGGATGAGCCATTTCATGTGGCCCTGCTCAAGCTGATCGACGCCAAAGGCAAAACCGACGTGGAGGTCTACAAGCGGGCCAACATTGACCGCAAGCTGTTCTCCAAAATCCGGAAGGGGAAGGGGTACCTTCCCGGCAAGCGCACCGTGCTGGCGCTGGCCATCGCCTTGCAGCTCACCCTCCGGGAGACGGACGATCTGCTGGAGCGGGCCGGATACGCACTGTCCCACAGCCAGAAATTCGACGTGATCATCGAGTATTTCATCGTCAGCGGCCAATATGATATCTTTCAGATCAACGAGGTCCTTTTCCAATATGATCTGCCCCTGCTGGGTTCCAACTGATGTCGCTTTGAAAGCGACCCAAACGATCCCCTCTTGCGCTATTGTGTAAACGCACCAGAAAACAGGAGGGCAAACACAATGAAAAAGAATCTTACGGAACTGGTATTCATTCTGGACAAGAGCGGCTCCATGGCGGGGCTGGAGCGGGACACCATCGGCGGGTTCAACGCCATGCTTGACAAGCAGAAGGCGCAGGCGGGAGAATGCCGGATCACAACGGTGCTCTTTGATCACCGCTACGAGCTTCTGCACGACCGCACCGATATCCGGGCCGTGAGGCCCATCACGGCAAGGGAATACCGGGTGGGCGGCTCCACCGCGCTGCTGGACGCCCTGGGCAAAACGATTCACAAGATCGCAACCGCCCAGAAAAATACGTCGGAACCTTTCCGTGCGAAGAGGGTGATGTTTGTGATCATCACCGACGGCGAAGAAAACGCCAGCCGCGAATATGCGGCCAAAGAGGTGAAGGAGGCCATTCGGCGGCAGAAGTCCCGCTACGGGTGGGAGTTCATCTTCCTGGGCGCGAATATCGACGCTGTGGAAACGGCGGGACGATTCGGCATCGACGCCGGCCGCGCGGCCAATTACGTGCCGGACAGCCAGGGAACAGCGCTCAATTTCCGCGCTATGAGCGAAACCGTATCGGCGTTCCGGGCGTGCGGCGCCGTTCCCGACGCGTGTCTGGACGCCGTGCGCAGGGACATGCGGAAGCGGGGCGGGCGCGGATGACGGGAGGCGCGCCGTGAGGGCGGCGTCCGACCGGAGGACAGATCCTTATTGGAAGCCTGTCCTCCGGCTTTTTTCGTTTCATGGAGCATACGCGAGCGGCTTTGCACATACAATGTGCGAAGGAGGTGGAGTGCGTGAAAATCAACAAAAAACGGCTGATTCTTTGCCTTGCGGTGCCGCTCCTGGGGGGCGGATTGGCAGGGCTTGTGACCATGAACAGCATGAAGGCCTTTGCGACGTTGAATCAACCGCCGCTGTCGCCTCCCGGATGGCTGTTCCCGGTGGTGTGGACGGTGCTGTATGTGCTGATGGGCATCGCCTCCTATCTGGTGTCCGCATCGGATGCGGAACAGGAGGAAAAGAGGGGCGCGCTATGGGCGTATGGCATTCAGCTGGCATTCAACTTCCTGTGGCCGATCGTGTTTTTCAATTTGAAATGGTATTTTTTTGCTTTCCTATGGCTGGTGATGCTGTGGGCGTTGATCCTCATCACGCTGCTGCGATTCGGACGGATTCGCAGGCTTTCCGGGCAGCTGCTGATTCCCTATCTGCTGTGGGTGGCTTTCGCAGGATACCTGAACCTGGGGGTTTATCTGCTTAATCCATAGGAAGGGGAATGCGCCGGCAACCAGAAAGCCGCACACAAGGCTCCGCAGCGCATCAAAAGGTCCGGCTGCACCGGGCTGTGAGCGCCATGACCATGGGCGGCGCATCCGGGTACGGGAGCGCCATCCGCCAAGAACACGTTTTTCTCTCATCAGCAGCAGACATCCATCCAGCTTCTGTTCAATGGTAGATACCATTTATGATATAAATTGCACCTAAAATGGCCTTGAAATTGTCAAAAGCGCATGGTAAAGTAATGACAACAGTTGAGCAGAAGCTCAATTTCATACGCGAGCCTTCCGGAAGGCCGAAACAAATCTCATAAAGGAGGATGTCATGTCAATGAAAAAACTGGCAGCTGTGTTCCTGGCTTTGGTATTGGTGCTTGGCCTGTTTTCCGGCGCTGTAGCCGAGGAAAAGAAGTATACCATCGGCTTTTCCAATGTGTGGGTGGGCAATACCTACGGCATTCAGTGCGTCAACGAGCTGGAAGCCTTCCTGCAGAGCAATCCCCAGGTGGAAGAATACTACATCTATAATGCCGACAACGACGTCAACAAGCAGATTTCCGACATTGAGGACCTCATCGCCAAGGGCGTGGATATGATCATCCTCCAGCCCATCTCCGCCGAATCCGTGGCGGCAGTGGTGGAAGAGGCCTATGATGCCGGCATCGTGGTGGTGGATTCCACCTCGCCTCTGGCCGATGCGACCGACGCCTATCACGTGTCCGTGGTGGCCAAGGACTATGACTTCGGCTACATCGGCATGAAGTGGCTGTGCGAGCAGATCGGCGGTGAAGGCAACGTGATCTGCCTGGACGGCATGGCGGGCCTTTCCAGCGCGGTGCTGCGCATGGAAGGCGCCCAGGCGGCCCTGGAAGAGTATCCCAACGTCAAGATCATCGCCAGCGAATATGGCGACTGGGATTACGCCACCACCAAGCCCATTGTTGAGAACCTCCTGGCTACCTATGACGACATCGACGCGGTGTGGTCCTCCGGCGGCGATATGACCCGTGCCGCGATCGAGGCGTGGGCCGAGGCAGGCCGTGAATGGGTGCCCATGATGGGCGAGGACTGCAACGGCTTCCTCAAGCTGTGGTGCCAGTACAAGAGCGAAGGCCTGAGCTGCATCGCCGTTTCCCTGCCCTCCTGGCTGCACGCCTATGCCGCCGAGCTGGGCATTCAGGTGCTCAACGGCACTTACGAAGGCGAGAAGGACATCGTCGTGGAAATCCCCACTTTCGGCAACGACGAGGTGGAGGACTATGTCCGCTATGACCTGTCCGACAGCTTCTGGGGCCAGACGCACATGACCGAGGAGCAGATCGTGGCCCTTTACGGCAACGGCAATGACGGCTCTCAGGGCCTCACCGGCGCCGGCGCGGCTTCCGACCACTGATACTCCGTCTCATGTTTGGAAAAGGGCCGTCTTTACGGCCCTTTTCTAAATCTGCTGGAATTTGTGGAGGCTTGTAACGTGCAAGAATACTACCTGAAAATGAGCGGCATCACCAAGCAGTTTCCCGGCGTTCGCGCGCTGGACGGCGTGGATTTCATGCTGCGGCAGGGTGAGGTGCACGCCATTGTGGGCGAGAACGGCGCGGGCAAATCCACGCTGATGAATATGCTGGGCGGCACCCTCACGCCGGACAGCGGCTCCATCGAGCTGGATGGCCGGGCGGTTTCCATCGCCGGCCCCGGCGAGTCGCTGCGGCTGGGCATCGGCTTTGTCCATCAGGAAAGCAACCTGCTTGGCAACCTGACCGTGCTGGAAAACGTGTTTTTGGCGCGCGAAATCCGAAAAGGCGGCTGCCTTGACCGCCGGGCGATGCGCCGGGAGATCCTCGGCGTCAATGAACGGCTGGGATACCGGCTGGACCCTGACGCGGTGGTCGGCGCGCTGCCGCTGGCAGAGCAGCAGTGCGTGGAAATCACGCGCGCGCTCTGATTTTGGACGAGCCAACGGCCGCGCTGGATGACAGCGAGGTGGCAAGGCTGTTTGGCATCGTGCGCAAGCTGCGTGACGAGGGCGTGGCCGTGATTTATATTTCACACCGGCTGGATGAAATCTTCCAGCTGGCCGACCGGATCACCGTGCTCAAGGATGGAAAGCTGGTCGGCGTGCGCGAGGTGAAGGACATCACCAAGGACGAGGTCATCAGCATGATGGTGGGCCGCGTGCTGGAGGACATCTATCCCCGGCGCGACGATATCGCGCCCGGCGAGACGCTGCTGGAGGTCGAAAACCTGACCGTACCGGGAAGCGTCAAGGGAGTCAGCTTCCAGGTGAAGGCCGGCGAGATCGTCGGTCTGGGCGGCCTGGAAGGTCAGGGACAGCGTGACGCGGTGCGCGCGATCTTTGGCGACGTGCCCTTCACGGAGGGACGCATCACCGCAAACGGGCTCATGCTGAAAAGCCGCGGCATCCGCGGACGCATCCGCAGGGGCGTGGCCTATGTCACCCATGACCGGCGCGGGGAAGGACTGATTCTGCATGAAAGCGTGCGGCGCAACAGTGCGCTAGCCTCGCTTTACCGCCGCAGCTGCGCCGGTTTCATCAAGGGCGCCCAGGAGCGCGCTGCGGTGGAGGAAAACGTCGAGAAAATGCAGATCAAGGTATCGAGCATCGACCAGAAGGCATCGACCCTTTCCGGCGGCAATCAGCAGAAGGTCATGCTGGCCCGCTGGCTGATGACCCAGCCCCGCGTGCTGATGATCGACGAGCCCACCAAGGGCGTGGATGTCGGTGCGCGCATGTCGGTGTACCGCATCATCGACCAGCTGACGCGGGAAGGCATCGCCATTCTGATGCTGACCAGCGACATGATGGAACTCATCGGTTTGAGCGACAGGGTGCTGGTATTTTACGAGGGGCGCATCACGAGTGAGCTCAAACGGGGAGAAGCCACAGAGGAAAAAATCATGCTTGCCGCCAGCGGCATGGCCGGGTGAGGTGGATGCAATGATCAAGAAAAGAAAGCTATCTCAACAGATGAACGGCGTTTTGACCATCTACGGGCTGCTGCTGGTGGTATTTGCGGTGATGTGCCTGGTATCGGAGTCCTTCCGGTCACTGTACAACATTACAAACCTGATTACCCAATGCGTGCCGTTGGCATGCGTGGCACTGGGGCAGACGCTGGTGATCATTTCCGGCGGCATCGACATGTCCGTGGGGTCCACCATCAGCGTGTGCACCTGTGTGGCAGCCAAGCTGATGAATACCGACAGCCCCGCCCAGGTTGCCTTCGGGGCGGCGGCGGTGGTGCTCACGGGCGTGGCGGTGGGACTGATCAACGGTGCAGGCATCAACTTTGCCAAGGTGCCGCCCATGATCACCACGCTTTGTACCAGCACGGCCCTTAGCGGCGTGGCACTGTGGATTCTTCCCATGGCGGGCGGCAAGGTCAACAGCGATTTCGCCCGCTTTGTGTATCGGAAATGGACCATCGTGAGTTTTCCCCTGATCGTGATGCTGGTGCTCTTTCTGGTGATGCGCACGCTGCTGAACCGCACGCGCACCGGGGTTGACATCTATGCCATCGGACGCGACCCGCGCATTGCCAAAACGATGGGCGTCAACGTGCGAGCCGCCAGCATGAAAACCTATTTGCTCTGCGGCCTGTGCGCGGGCATCACGGGGCTGCTGCTGGCCTGCCGCATGCGCGTGGGGGACCCCACCTGCGGCACGGTCTATTCCATGGACTCCATCACCGCAGCGGTGGTGGGCGGAACGTCCATGGCGGGCGGCGTTGGCCTGCTGTCGGGCACGGTGGCGGGCGCGTTCCTCATCGGCATGCTCAGCAACATCATGAACAGCCTCGCCGTCAACCAGTTCTACCAGTATGTCGTCAAGGGCGGCCTGCTGGTGCTGGCCATGGTGATCTACTCCGTGTCCAAGCTGATGGAGGTGAAGCGCCATGCGAAATAACCGTGACCTCCAAAACACCCGCAACCTTTCCGCCATTCAGCCGTTTCTGCTGCTGGGCATCATCGTGCTGATGATCGGCGCGCAGGCCGTGCTGGTGCCGGGCTCGGTCACCATGGGGCAGATGCTGCTGGTGTCGCGCCAGGCCTCGGCGCTGGGCATCATTGCGCTGGGCCAGGCGGTCGTGGTGCTGGTGGGCGGCATTGACCTGTCGGTGGGCTCCGTGGTGATGATTACCAATGTGTTCTGCATCGCGCAGATGGCGGGATCGGACGCGCT
>USFL01000051.1 GCA_900553905.1 uncultured Eubacteriales bacterium
CTTGCTCTGTATCGTTTTCAAGGTTCGTTGCTCTCAAGCGAGCTTGTACATGATAGCACGGTTCGCCTCCCCTGTCAACAGGTTTTTTACCATTTTTCTGAACTTTTTTCTATGCCCGAACGTTCGTTCTTTGCCTTTGCCTTTCTTTCCTATAATATACGAACTTTCGCCTCAAGTTCTCCTGCCATTATTCTGTTTTTTGCAAAACAAGCAGAAGGGGCGGTCGCCCTTCCGGCCGGCCGCCCCTCCCGCATCACTCGTTCCTGTACGCCGCTTCGCAGTAGAAGCAGCGGTACACCTGCTTCTCCCGGTCGGCCAGGACGAAAATCTGGTCCAACTCCTGCTCGGTCTGGGTGATGCAGCGCGGATTTTTGCACTTCATCACGTTGACCACACGGGCGGGCATTTCGGGTTTTTTCTTCTCCACCAGCTTCCCGTCGCGGATGATGTTGACGCTGATACCGGGGTCGATATACCCCAGCAAATCCAGATCAAGCGGAATCTCCTGATCGATCTTGATGATATCCTTTTTGCCCATGCGCTGCGACTTGGCGTTCTTGATGATGGCCACGGAGCAGTCCAGCGCGTCCAGGCCCAGATAGTGATAGATTTCCATGCTGCGTCCGGCGCGGATGTGATCAATCACGTAGCCGTTCTGGATGCTGTCGATGTTCATGTCTCCACCTCCAAGAGCTTCATCAGCAGGGCCTCGCGCATGTACTTGCCGTTGGCCACCTGACGGAAATAGCAGGCGCGGGGATCGTCGTCCACGGCGCGGCTGATCTCGTTGACGCGCGGCAGGGGATGCAGCACGCACAGGTCTTTGCGCGCCAGGCGCATCTTGTCGGCATCGAGGATGTAGCTGTCCTTGAGGCGCACGTAGTCCGCCTCGTTAAAGAAGCGCTCGCGCTGCACGCGGGTCATATAGAGGATGTCGAGGGTGCCGATGACGTCCTCCAACCGCTCCACCTCCACGAAGGTGACCCCGTTTTTGTGCATGCTCTCGCGCACATATTCGGGTACGCGCAGCTCCTCCGGGGAAATCAGAACAAAGCGGATGCTCTTGTAGCGCATCATGGCGTGGATGAGGCTGTGCACCGTGCGGCCGAACTGAAGGTCCCCGCAGCAGCCGATGACGAGCTGGTTGAGCCGTCCCTTTTCGCGGCGGATGGTGAGCAGGTCCGCCAGCGTCTGCGTAGGATGGTTATGCCCGCCGTCGCCCGCGTTGATGATGGGCACGGGGCTGACCTGCGCCGCCGCGGTGGGCGCGCCCTCTTTGGGATGGCGCATGGCGATGATGTCGGCATAACAGCCCACCGTGCGCACGGTGTCGGCCACGCTCTCGCCCTTGGCCGCGGAGGAGCTGTCCGCCGAGGAAAAGCCGAGCACGCTTCCGCCCAGCTCCAGCATGGCGGCTTCAAAGCTCAATCGCGTGCGGGTGCTGGGCTCGTAAAAAAGCGTTGCCAGCTTTTTCCCGTGCATGCATTCCGCATAGCGTTTGGGGTTTTGGATGATGTCGTCCGCGCGGTCCATCAGGGCGTCCAGCTCCTGCGTGGACAGATCGCGGATATCAAGAAGATGTCTGGGCATGCGCGCGCCTCCTCAGTTGTGCATCCAGCTTTCGTCGCCGGGGTTGTTGCGGAAGCGAATCAGCCGCTCCACCTGCTCGGGGCGGATATACCCCTTCTCCGCCGCCACCTCTGCCAGCACGTCAAAGTTGGACAGGCTCACGTTTTTCACCCCGGCGGCGGCCAGGCGGTCCAGGCCCTTTTGCATGCCGTAGGTGAAGATGCTCGCGATGCCCAGCACCTCCGCGCCCGCCTCCCGCAGCGCGTCCACCACCTCGATGACGCTGCCGCCGGTGGAGATCAGATCCTCCACCACGACCACCTTCTGGCCTTTTTCCAGCTTGCCCTCGATGCGGTTCTGACGTCCGTGGTTCTTGTTGCCGCCGCGCACATAGCCCATGGGCAGGTGCATCATGTGCGCCACGATGGCCGCGTGGGCGATGCCCGCGGTGGAGGTCCCCATGAGCACCTCCACATCCGGGTATTCGCGGCGGATGGTTTCCATCAGCCCGTTTTCCACCTGGTCGCGCACCTCGGGCGCGGTCAGGGTCAGGCGGTTGTCGCAGTAGATGGGGCTTTTGATGCCGCTGGCCCAGGTGAAGGGCTCCTCGGGCCTCAGAAACACCGCGCCGATGGAGAGCAGCGCGCCTGCAATCCGTTTTTCCATGATGGTCTTTCCTCCTTTGTCACTCGCCAAGGAATTCCTTCACGCAGCGCCGATAGGCCGCCACGGGGTCCGCTGCCTGGGTGATGGGCCGCCCCACCACGATGTAGTCGCTCCCGCCCAGCCGCGCCTTTTCGGGGGTCATCACGCGCGCCTGGTCGTCCGCCGCCGAATCCGCAAAGCGGATGCCCGGCGTCACCGTCTGAAACGCCGCGCCGCAGGCCTCCTTCACCAGCCCCGCCTCCAGCGGCGAGCACACCACGCCGTCCAGCCCGGCCTCCTTGGCATTCTGGGCGTACTTCTTCACCGTATCGGGCATGCTGGCATGGATGAGCAGCTCCCGCTGCATGCGCTCCTCGCTGGTGGAGGTCAGCTGCGTCACGGCCAGCAGCATGGGCCGCGTGCCGTCCGGACGGGTCAGGCCCTCCACGGCCGCGCGCATCATGTCGATGGTGCCCGCCGCGTGCAGGTTGGTCATGTCCACGTCCAGCCTGGACAGCGAGGCCATGGCCTTTTTGACGGTGTTGGGAATGTCGTGGAGCTTCAGATCCAGAAAGATCTTGTGTCCCCGCGCCTTGATCTCCCGCACGATCTGCGGGCCCTCGGCATAGAACAGCTCCATACCCACCTTCACGTAGGGCTTGCGCGCCTCGTTTTCAAACTTGTCCAGAAAGGCGTACACCGCCTCCGCGCTGGGAAAGTCCAATGCGATGATCACATCTCCGCCGCTCATTTCCACGCACCTCCAATAATGTCCTCCAGGCGTTCGATACCCAGCCGTTCCATCTCGCCGGGCAGCGCCTCGATGATCTTCGGGCAAACGTAGGGGTCCACCAGGTTCTGCGCGCCCACCTGCACGGCGGTTGCGCCGGCCAGCATCATTTCGATCACGTCGCGCGCGCTGCTTACCCCGCCCATGCCGATCACGGGGATGGCCACTGCCCGCGCCACCTGATACACCATGCGCAGCGCCACCGGGAACACCGCCGGGCCGGAAAAGCCGCCCATGACGTTTGCGATCACGGGTTTGCGCTTTTTGAGGTCGATGCGCATGCCCAGCAGCGTGTTGATCAGGCTCAGGCCGTCCGCGCCCGCATCCTCGCAGGCTTTCGCGATGGACACGATGTCCGTCACATTGGGGCTCAGCTTGATATAGACGGGCTTGGTGGTCACGGCCCTGACCGCGCGGGTCACCTCCGCCGCGCTCTCCGCGCACGTGCCAAAGGCCATGCCGCCGCCGTGCACGTTTGGGCAGCTGACGTTGACCTCGATGATGCCCACCTGCTCCTGCGCATCCATCAGGCGGCAGCACTCCTCATATTCCGCCACGGAAAAGCCGCTGATATTGGCGATGACCTTTTTATGAAAGAACGTTTTCAGCTCGGGCAGCTCATGCTCGATCACATGATGCACGCCGGGGTTTTGCAGCCCCACGGCATTGATCATGCCCGCCGTGCACTCGGCGATGCGGGGCGTGGGGTTGCCGAAGCGCGGCTCCAGCGTGGTCCCCTTGAAGGAAAACGTGCCCAGCACATTGATGTCATACAGCTCGTGAAACTCCTCGCCGTAGCCGAAGCAGCCGCTGGCGGGAATGACGGGGTTGTCCAGCGTCCAGCCCGAGAGGGTCACCCGCGTGTCTACCATAGAATCTCCTCCCTCCGAAGCACCGGCCCGTCCTTGCAGATGCGCTTGCTGCCGTACTTGGTCTTGCACGAGCAGCCCATGCACACCCCGAAGCCGCAGGCCATGCGCTCCTCAAAGCTGAACTGCCCGTGGATGTCCTGCTTTTCGCACAGCGCGTGCACGGCGCGCAGCATCGGTTCCGGCCCGCAGGCGTAGACGTAGTCGTACTGCCCTTCCAGCGGCGCCATGGCGTCGGTCACAAAGCCGCGCACGCCCTGCGTGCCGTCGGCCGTGGTCACGGTCACCGGCGCGCCCAGCGCCTCAAACTCCTGTTTCCAGAACACCTCCGCCTCCGTGTTGAAGCCCAGAATCACCCGCGGTTTCTTGCACGCGGCCAGCAGCTTCTTGCACAGGCCGTACATGGGCGGCGTGCCCACGCCCCCGCCCACCAGCAGCGGAAACTGCGAGGCTGTCACCTCGTCCAGCCGGTCCACGTCAAATCCGTTGCCCAGCCCGGTCAGAAGGTCCAGCTCCGTGCCCGCCGCGTAGCGGCTCATCGCCTCCGTGCCAAGGCCCACCACCTTGTAGATCAGGTCCAGCGTCCCGTCCTCGCCGGGCCGCCAGTCGCATACAGAGATGGGTCGGCGCAAATAGAAGCCCGGCAGCTGCACCTGCACGAACTGCCCCGCCCGCACGATGGCGTGCGTGTCGCCCGAAAGGCGCATATGATACACGCTCTGGGTGAGCGGCACGTGGCTTTCGATCACAAAACGCATCGGCCCGCCTCCTTACGAATCGATGGTGGAGATGCACAGCGTGATTTCCTCCAGCACCTCCAGAAGCACGCGCACCGTGTCCAGCGCGGTAAACATGGTCACATTGTTTTCCACCGCGCAGCGGCGAATCTGCGCGCCATCGCTGTCGCGGCCCAGGTTGGCGGGCTCGCGGGTGTTGATGACGTAGTTGACATGCCCCTGCCGAAGGGAATCGAGGATTTCCTCGCTACCCTCGCTGAGCTTCTTGCGGATGCGGGTGCGGATGCCGTTGGCTTTGAGGAACTCGGCGGTTCCGCGCGTGGCCTCGATGTTGAAGCCCATGTCGTAGAAGCGGCGGATGAGGGGCAGGGCCTCGTCCTTGTCGGTGTCGGCGATGGTGACGAAGATGGTGCCGTAGTTGGCCACGTTCATGCCGGAGGACTGCATGGCCTTGTAGAGCGCGCGGGTGAGGCGCTTGTCATAGCCGATGGCCTCGCCGGTGGACTTCATCTCCGGGCTCAGGTAGGCGTCCATGCCGCGCAGCTTGGAGAAGCTGAAGGCCGGGGCCTTGACATACCATTTCTCCTTTTCCGGGGCCATGACCTCCACGATGCCCTGCTCGCGCAGGCTGTGGCCCAGCATCACGCGGGTGGCGATGTCGGCCAGGGGCACGCCCGTGGCCTTGCTGAGGAAGGGCACCGTGCGCGAGGAGCGGGGGTTGACCTCGATCACGTACACGTTGTCCTTGCGGTCCACGATGAACTGGATGTTGTACAGGCCCACGATGCCGATGCCCAATCCCAGCCGCACCGTGTAGTCGATGATGGTCTGACGCGCCTTCTCGCTCACCGAGAAGGTGGGATAGACGCTGATGGAGTCGCCGCTGTGCACGCCGGTGCGCTCCACGTGCTCCATGATGCCGGGGATGTAGACGTTCTCGCCGTCGCACACGGCATCCGTCTCCAGCTCTTTGCCGGTGATGTAATGGTCCACCAGCACCGGTTGGTCCTCGCTGACCAGCACGGCGGTCTTGAGGTAGTGGCGAAGCGCCTCCTCGTTGGGCACGATCTGCATGGCCCGACCGCCCAGCACATAGCTGGGGCGCACCAGCACCGGGTAGCCGATGCGCTCGGCCACGCGCACGCCGGCCTCGATATCGGTCACAGCCTCGCCGTTGGGCTGCGGAATGCCCAGCGATTCCATCACCTTTTCAAAGGCGTCGCGGTTTTCCGCGCGGCGGATGGCCTCCACGTCGGTGCCGATGATCTTCACACCCATGTCGTGCAGGCGCTCGGCCAGGTTGATGGCCGTCTGTCCGCCCAGGCTCACCACCACGCCCTCCGGGTTTTCGAGGGTGACGATGTTCATCACGTCCTCCACGGTGAGGGGCTCAAAATAGAGCTTGTCGCTGGTGGTGTAGTCGGTGGACACGGTTTCGGGGTTGTTGTTGATGATGATGGCCTCGTACCCCGCGCGGCGGATGGTCCAGATGGCGTGCACGGTGGAGTAGTCAAACTCCACGCCCTGGCCGATGCGGATGGGGCCGGAGCCCAGCACGATGATCTTTTTGCGGTCCGACACCACGGACTCGTTTTCCTTTTCGTAGGTGGAGTAGAAGTAGGGCACGTAGCTTTCAAACTCGCTGGCGCAGGTGTCGATCATCTTGTAGACAGGCATGAGGCCGTAGGCCTTGCGCAGGAGGAAAACCTCCTTTTCCGTCATGTCCCACACCTGGCCGATGTACTTGTCGCTGAAGCCCAGCTTCTTGGCCGCGAAAAGCGTCGCCTCGTCGCGGGGATGCGCCTTGATGACAGCCTCGAACTCCACGATGTTTTTGATCTTCTCCAAAAACAGCATGTCGATCTTGGTGCGGTCGTAGATCAGGCCCAGGTCTACCCCGCAGCGAATGAGCTGCGCGATGGCGAACAGCCGGTCGTCCGTGCCGTCCTGAATGTAGTCCAGCAGCTCATCCACGGGCTTGTTGTCAAAGCGGGGCATATAGATGTGGCACACGCCGATTTCCAGCGACCTAACGGCCTTGAGCAGGCTTTCCTCGATGGTGCGGCCCACGCTCATCACTTCGCCGGTGGCCTTCATCTGGGTGCTCAGGCGGTTGCTGGCGCCCTCCAGCTTGTCAAAGGGGAAGCGCGCCATCTTGCTGACCACATAGTCCAGCGCAGGCTCAAAGCAGGCCGGCGTGTTGGCCAGGGCGATCTCCTCCAGATGCATGCCCACCGCCACCTTGGCCGACACGCGCGCGATGGGGTAGCCGCTGGCCTTGGAGGCAAGTGCCGAGGAGCGGGACACGCGGGGATTGACCTCAATCAGGTAATACTGGAAGCTGTAGGGGTCCAGGGCGAACTGCACGTTGCATCCGCCCTCGATCTTGAGGGCCCGGATGATCTTGAGCGCGCTGTCGCGCAGCATATGGTATTCCTTGTTGGTCAGCGTCTGGCTGGGGCAGAGCACGATGGAATCGCCCGTGTGCACGCCCACGGGGTCGATGTTTTCCATGTTACAGATGGCGATGGCGGTGTCGTTGGCGTCGCGCATCACCTCGTACTCGATCTCCTTGTAGCCCTTGATGCTCTTTTCCACCAGCACCTGATGCACCGGGGAGAGTTTGAGCGCATTTTTGAGCAGCTCCTCCATCTCCTCAGGGTTGTCGGCAAAGCCGCCGCCCGTGCCGCCCAGCGTAAAGGCGGGGCGCAGCACCACGGGATAGCCGATCTGCTCGGCCGCGCGGAAGCCCTCCTCCATGCTGGTGGCGATCAAAGACGGCAGCACCGGCTCGCCCAGCCGCTCGCACAGCTCCTTGAACTTCTCGCGGTCCTCGGCCATCTCGATGGATTCAAAGCTGGTGCCCAGAATCTCCACCTGGCACTCGTCCAGGACGCCCTTGCGCTGGAGCTGCATGGCGAGGTTGAGGCCCGTCTGGCCGCCCAGGCCCGGCAGAATCGCGTCCGGCCGCTCGTAGCGCAGAATTTTGGCCACGTATTCCAGCGTGAGCGGCTCCATGTACACCTTGTCGGCGATGTCCACATCCGTCATGATGGTGGCGGGGTTGGAGTTGACAAGAATGACCTCGTACCCTTCCTCGCGCAGCGCCAGACACGCCTGCGTACCCGCGTAGTCGAACTCCGCGGCCTGTCCGATGACGATGGGGCCGGAGCCGATCACCAGAATGCGGTGGATGTCTGTGCGCTTAGGCATGCTTCTTCTCCCCTTCCATCAAGTCGATAAAGCGACCGAACAGATACGCGCTGTCCTGCGGGCCGGGCGCGCTCTCCGGGTGGTACTGGACGGAAAAGAGCTTGTCGGGCAGGCAGGCCACGCCCTCGGCGGTACCGTCCAGCAGGTTTTGGTGCGTCAGGGTCAGGCCCGTGCCCTGCAGGGATTTCTCATCCACCGCAAAGGAGTGGTTCTGGCTGGTGATTTCGATCTTGCCGGTGGCCAGCTCGCGCACGGGATGGTTGCCGCCGCGGTGGCCGAACTTCATCTTAAAGGTCCGCGCCCCGCACGCCAGCGAGATCATCTGATGCCCCAGGCAGATGCCGAAGATGGGCAGCCGACCGCGCAGCGCGCGCACCAGGTCGATCACCGGGCGCACGTCCTCGGGGTCCCCGGGGCCGTTGGAGAGGAACAGGCCGTCGGGCTTGAAGCTGAGGATGGTATCGGCGGGGGTGTCGTAGGGCACCACGGTCACGTTGCAGCCGAACTGATTGAGCTTGCGCACGATGTTGAGCTTGATGCCGCAGTCCACCGCCACCACGCTGTAGCGCGGGT
>USFL01000052.1 GCA_900553905.1 uncultured Eubacteriales bacterium
CCGCCGAGGCCATCCGCGCCATCTGCAACCATCCCGCCTACACCAGCGGCGACGATACCGTGCTGCAGGGCGGCATGGGCGACGCCATCTGCGCCGGCATCAGCGGCACGTGGGTGGCCGCGGCGCTCAAGGAAAGGCTGGGCGACAACTACGCCGCCGCCAAGCTGCCCACCTTTACCGTGGACGGCGAGCAGGTCCAGATGGGCTCCTTCCTGGGCTGCAAGATCATCGGTGTGAACACCCAGACCCAGTATCCCGTGGAGGCCATGGAGCTGGCCGAATACCTGACCAGCGAAGCGGCGCAGATCCGCCGCTACGAGGTGCGGGGCTACGGTCCCTCCAACCTCAACGCCGCTGCCTCCGAAGCGGTTTCCGCCGACGTGGCGCTCTCCGCGTTGGCGGCGCAGAGCGAATTCGGCGTGAGCCAGCATGTGCTGGGCGCGTTCTGGACGCCCGCCGAGGCCTTCGGTGCGGAGCTGGAAGCCCATTCCGAGGCCGACCTGCAAACACTGCTGGATCAGTTCGTCAGCCAGGTCACGGCGCAGTAAGACGCCAAAAGGGCTGCTCCGCAGACGGGGCAGCCCTTGAGCATGGGGAGGGAGAGACATGAAGCGCGAGGCCGAACGCACCGCCGGCATCCTCCGGCGCGGAAACGCCTGGACGCGCCTGTCCACGCTGGTGATGGGCGCGGGCTGCCTGCGCCATGGGCAAATCGTCAAAGGGCTTTTGTACCTGGGCTTTGAGG
This sequence comes from uncultured Eubacteriales bacterium, assembly GCA_900553905.1. Taxonomy (GTDB): domain Bacteria; phylum Bacillota; class Clostridia; order Christensenellales; family Aristaeellaceae; genus Limiplasma; species Limiplasma pullistercoris. The sequence goes on from USFL01000052.1 coordinate 746, forward strand.
CGCTGTACTTTGCGTTTTTCTTCGGCTTCGGCTGGCCTTACCTCAGCCGCTTTCCCACGCTGGGCGCCTCGGCGCAGAGCCGCGTCTGGGACGAGGCCGCGCAGATCTACCGCCGCGTGCCCGGCGACAACTCCATGCTGATTCTGCTTTTCAGCGTGCTCACCCTCGCGTCGATCGCGCTGCTGTTTGCGGTGTGGCGGCTGAACCTGAAAAGCGCGTGGCTGCTGGAGCAGAAGGCGGCGCGGCACGAGCCTATCCCCCGCTTCCGCGAAGATCTGAAAACCCTGCTGGACGAGCGCTTCCATGTGACGCTCCTGTCCATGCCCATGCTCACGCTGGTGCTCTTTACCGCGCTGCCCATCGCCTTCATGATCCTCATCGCCTTTACCAACTTCGACTCCACCCACCAGCCGCCGGGCCAGCTGTTCACCTGGACGGGCCTGACCAACGTGACGGACGTGTTCCTTGGCAACGAGGTCAAAACCCGCACCTTCTTTGGGATTCTCGGCTGGACGCTGGTGTGGGCCGTGCTGGCCACCTTCACCAACTACATTCTGGGGATGCTTCTGGCGGTGGTCATCAACCACCGGGTGGTCAGGCTCAAGAAGCTGTGGCGCACCTGCTTTGTCATCGCCATTGCGGTGCCGCAGTTCGTCAGCCTCCTGCTGATCTCGCGGGCGCTGGAGCCGCAGGGTGCCGTCAACGTGGCGCTGATGGCGCTGGGCTGGATCGACGCGCCGCTCCCCTTCCTGACCGACCCCACGCTGGCGCGCATGGTCGTGGTCGTGGTGAACATGTGGATCGGCATCCCCTACACCATGCTCACCTTCAGCGGCGTTTTGCTCAATATCCCTTCCGACCTCTACGAAAGCGCCCAGATGGACGGGGCCGGTCCCGTGCGGCAGTTTGTGTCCATCACGCTGCCCTACATGGTCTTTATCACCGCGCCCGCCACCATCACCACCTTCGTCACCAATATCAACAACTTCAACGTCATCTATCTCCTCACAGCCGGCGGGCCCTTTTCGCTGGACTACTATCAGGCCGGCAAGACCGACCTGCTGGTGACCTGGCTCTACAAGCTGACCGTGGACCAGCACGATTATGCGCTGGCCTCCACCATCGGCATCTTCATCTTCATGATCGTTTCCTCCTGCTCGCTTGCCGTCTATAACCGCACCGGCGCCGTCCGAAGGGAGGATCAGTTCCAATGAGCAATGTTCGCAGCATGAAAAGGCACAACCTGCGCCTGTCCGTTTTTCTCCATACGCTGCTGGCCGTGCTGGCGCTGCTGTGGCTTTTGCCGGTGGCCTGGCTCCTGCTCTCCTCCTTCCGGGCGGAGCCGGGGGCCTACACCTCCTACCTGCTGCCCAAAAGCTACACGCTTGACAACTACGTGCGCCTCTTTACCGATACCGCGCTGTTCAACTTTCCCCGCTGGTTTCTCAACACCCTTTTTGTGGCCTGCTGTTCGTGCCTGATCACCACGGTGCTCAGCCTCATGGTGGCGTATGTATACTCGCGTCTACGTTTTCCCACACGCAAAAAGCTGATGAACGTATCGCTGGTGCTGGGCATGTTTCCGGGCTTCATGAGCATGATCGCCATCTACCACTTTCTCAAGGCCATGGGGCTGGACCAGACGCTGCTGGCGTTGATTCTGGTCTACTCCGGCGGCGCGGCCATGAACTACTACATCGCCAAGGGCTTTTTCGACACCATCCCCAAATCGCTGGACGAGGCTGCCATTCTGGACGGCGCAACCCGCAGCGTGGTGTTCTGGAAGATCATTCTGCCCAACAGCAAGCCCATCGTGGCCAACATCGCCATCAATGCCTTCATCGCCCCGTGGGTGGATTTCATCTTCGTATCGGTCATCATGAAGGACAACTATGACAACTACACCGTGGCCAAGGGTCTCTACACCATGGTGGACAAGGCCAATATCTACCGCTATTACACGGTTTTCTGCGCGGGAGCGGTGGTGGTGGCCGTCCCCATCGTGCTTTTGTTCATCCGGCTGCAAAAGTATTATGTCGCCGGCGTGGCCGCCGGCTCGGTGAAAGGGTGATCGCATGAATTACGCCGCGATATGGCACAGGCCGTCCAGCGAGTACGCCTTTGCGCTGGACGATACGCACTACGTGTTCCGCCTGCGCGCGCAGGCGGGCGACCTGACCTGCTGCGCCCTGTGGTATGCCGACCGGGCCGCCATGGGGCCGCTGTGCTACCGGCGCGCCCCCATGGAAAAGCGGTATACGGACGCGCTGGCGGACTGGTTCGAGCTTCGTCTGACCACGCAGCTCAACCGCATCGCCTACTACTTTGAGCTCTGCGACGGCGTCCGGACCGCCTACTACATCGGCGGCCTGTTTCAGCCCACGCCGCAGGCGGACCGCTCGGACGGGTTTCAGTTCGCCTACAACCACCGCGCCGACCGCCTGACGGTGCCGGAGTGGGCCGCGGACGCAGTGGTCTACAACATCTTCCCCGACAGCTTCGCCAGCCGCGCGGGCTGTCTGGCGATGCAGCCCCAAAGCGTCTCCCTCGGCGGCGAAACCTGCCGCTCGCTGCTGGGCGGCACGCTCCGCGGCATCCGCGAAAATCTGGACGCCATCCAAAGCCTGGGCTGCAACTGCCTCTACCTCAACCCCATCTTTGCCGCCGGCTGCTATCACAAGTACGACACACTGGACCACTTCCGCGTGGACCCCTGCTTCGGTACTGGCGACGATCTCAAGCGGCTGGTGCAGGCCGCGCACACCCGCGGCCTGCGCGTGATCCTGGACGGCGTGTTCAACCACGTGAGCAGCCGCCATCCCTTCTTTCAGGACGTGCTGGCCCGCGGCAGGCAATCGCGCTACTACCGCTGGTTCTACGGCCTGCCGGAGCATCCCCGCCTCCCGGCGGAGGGCGAGCTGCCCGAATACGCGTGCTTTTCCTATGTGGCGGACATGCCCAAGACGGACCTGTCCTGTCCGGAGGCGTGCGCCTACTTCTGCGAAGTGGGCCGCTACTGGATCGAAACCTTTGATATCGACGGCTGGCGGCTGGACGTGGCCAACGAGATCAACGACGGCTTTCTTAGGGCCTTCCGTGCCGCGGTCAAGGCCGCAAAGCCCGACGCGCTCCTCATCGGCGAGGTGTGGGAGGATGCATCGCACTTTTTGCAGGGCGACATGCTGGATTCCTGCATGAATTACGACTTCCGGCGTCTGGCCCTGCGCTTTTTCGCCCGGCGCGCCATGGACGCGGGTGAGCTGGCCGTGGGGCTTCACTGGCTGCTCACCCGCTACAGGGAACCCGCCATGCTCTCCCAGCTCAATCTGCTGGACAGTCACGACGTGAGCCGCTTTTTGACCGAGTGCGGCGGAGACGAAGCGCGCATGCGGCAGGCCGTGGTGTTCCAGATGACGTTTCCGGGCATGCCCTGCGTGTTCTACGGGGACGAGCTGGGCCTGACCGGCGCGGCCGAGCCGGAGTACCGCCGGGCCATGCCGTGGGGCCAGGATCATCCGCTGCGCACGCTGTACCGGGAGCTGATCGCCCTTCGCCGCGCGCATCCGGCGCTCCGGCGGGGCCGCTTCCTGCTGGAGAGGGCGCAGGGCGAGGTGCTGGGCTACGCGCTGGAGGATGCGTCGGAGCGCATCTGCGTGCTTTTCAACCGCGCGGGCGCGCCGGTGGATGTGCATCCCTGGCTGAACGCGGCAGGCGCGGCGGCGCTGGCGCAGAGCGGCGTCGATTCAGACCGGCTCACGGCGGGCGGTTATCTCGTCGTCCGGGCGGCAAAGTGAGGGGATTGGCATGGCGGTCACCATCTATGATCTGGCGCGCGAGGCGGGCGTTTCCATCTCCACAGTTTCCAAGGCGCTGAGCGACAGCTACACCATCTCGGAAAAAACCAAGCGGCATGTGCTGGAAACCGCCCGCCGCCTTCAGTACAAGCCCAACGCGCGCGCCCGCAGCTTCGCCCGGCAAAAGAGCGGCACCGTGATCTTTGCCACCGAGCTGTACCAGAACATCGCGTTTGAAAATCCGCATATGTTCGCCATCCTCACCGGCGTCACCCGCTCGCTGGAGGAGAAGGGCTATTCGGTGCTGCTGAGGCACATGGAAAAGGGCGGCGCTGCCGCCTATGTGCGCGGGCTGATGCAGGAGCGTCTGGCCGACGGCGTCATCCTGCACGCGGCGCTGCTCACGCGCGACCTGGCCGCCTTTTTGAGCCATGCCGAGTCGCCCTATCTGGTCATCGGCCGGCCCAACTTTCCCTGCAACATCTGCTGGATGGACGTCAACCATGAGCTGGCCGGCGGCGTGGCCGCGAACTATCTGCTGGACCGGGGTTACCGCCGCCTCCTCTACCTGGGCGGCTGCCCGGAGGACGCCATATCCCGGAGCCGACTGAAAGGGATAGACGCCGTTCTGCGGGAGGAGGAGCTTTCGGTGGAGACGCTCTTCGGCGACACGCCCTACACCGAGGACATAGAGGCGCTCAAGCACATTCTGTGCAGCGAAGCCCGTCCCGAGGCAGCGCTGTGCGCCAACAACCGCATCGCCCTGGAATGCCTGCAATGCGCCATGCAGCTGGGGCTGCGCATCCCGCAGGACCTGGCGCTGATGACCTTTGACCGCTATCCCTTTTCCCAGCTGCTCATCCCCCGCCTCACCGCCGTAGAGGTGGACATGTTCGACATGGGCTGGGAGGCTGCGCGCTTTCTGATGCAGCGAATCAAAAAGCCCGGCTTGCAGGTGCAGACCTTCTGCACCACGCCCAGGCTGTTGGAAGGGCAGTCCACGTAACGGATAGTCCGTGCGCAGGCGGCTTTCCCTGTGGGTTTCTCCGGATGCGTGCCGCGCTGTTGACAGCTGTGATATACTAAAAAAAGCGCGAACAGCGCTCAGCATATCGAAAAGCGCTTTATCCGGAAGGCTGAAAGGGCCGCAGTCCTCTCCCCGGAAGCCTTGTAACGCATGGTTTTTCCGTTGCGGCGAAAAAAGCCGCAGCGTGGGCTTTTTCGATGAGCGGAGCGCAGCCGGCGCTTTTTCTGGTCTTGCACAGGAAGGGTTGATCCCATGAAAGCCAAGCTGACGCCCAAAGAATCGCTCCTAGTTGCCACCATGCTCTTTGGCATGTTCTTTGGCGCGGGCAATTTGATCTTTCCGGCCTATCTTGGCCGTCAGGCCGGCAGCGGCGTATGGCCCGCTATCGCAGGTCTGCTGGTCACGGGCGTAGGGCTTCCGCTCCTGGGCGTGGCCGCCATCGGCATCACGCGCAGTGACGGCCTGTTCGCCCTGAGCCAAAAGGTGAGCCGCCCCTACGGCCTGTGCTTCACCTGCGCGCTGTACCTGACCATCGGCCCGTTCTTCGCCATTCCGCGCTGCGCCACCGTGCCCTTTACGCTGGGGATGCAGCCGCTGGTGGGCGCGGAAGGGAGCGGGCTGGCGCTGTTTTCGCTGGCGTTCTTTGCCGTTGTCGCGGTGCTCTCGCTGCGCCCCGCCAGCATCCTCACCTCCATCGGCCGCACGCTCACGCCGCTGTTTCTGGTGTTTTTCGGCGTGCTGGCCGTGACGGTGCTGCTGCATCCCGCCAGTCCGGACGCCTTTGAGCCCCTGGGTAGCTATCGTTCCAATCCCTTCTTCGCCGGGTTCCTGGAGGGGTACAACACCATGGACGCGCTGGCCGGGCTGGCCTTTGGCATCGTGGTGATCAACGTCATCCGCGGCGCGGGCGTGACCCGTCCGGAGTCTGTGGCTGCAAGCACGGTCCGCTCCGGCCTGTTCAGCTGCCTCATCATGACGGGAATCTATATCGTCGTCACGCTCATGGGCGTGCAGAGCCGTACCATTCCTACGGAGGCGGCCAACGGCGGCGAGGTGCTCTCACTCCTGGCCAACCGTCATTACGGCACGGCCGGCGCGCTGATCCTGGCCGCCACCGTCACGCTGGCCTGCCTGAAAACCTCCGTGGGACTGGTGACCAGCTGCGCGGAAACCTTTGTGGCGATATTCCCCAAGGGACCTGGTTACAGGGTGTGGGCGCTGCTTTTCAGCGTGCTTTCCTTCCTGATCGCCAACGTGGGGCTGACGGCCATACTGGATTGGTCCCTGCCGGTATTGATGCTGCTCTATCCCCTGGCGATCACGCTGATTTTGCTGGGGCTTGCAGGCAAATGGTTCGGGCACGACCCGGTGGTCTACCGGCTGGTCACGGGACTGACGCTGGTGGCTGCGCTCTTTGACTTCTTCGGCGCTCTGCCCGCCGGAGCCGTCGCTGCCCTGCATCTGGAAGGCGCGATCGGCTTTGCCAAGGCCTATTTGCCCCTCTACGGGCTGGGGCTGGGCTGGGTATGCCCAGCGGCCCTGGGGCTGGTCCTGGGGCTGGCGCTACGACTCACGCATGCCAAAAAGGCCGCCCGCTGACCGGCGGCCTTCTTTCTCCTTGCCTGCCTTTAGCGCTGAGCGTCCTCCAGCGCCATTTTGAGCAAATCCACCTCCACCTTCAGCCGGTCCGCCTCGCGGCGGGCCTCCGCCCATTTCTGATAGGGCACGGTGTTTTCGTTCTCTGCGGGCGCGCTTGCCGCATGCTCCAGCAGCATGGTCAGCCCCTCGACCATTCGCCGGACGCACGGGTCAGCCATGTGCTTTTCCAGCGTGGCAAGGCTGGTCTGCTGTTTCCCCGCCAGGTTGTAGCGGCGGCATGCCAGCACGTCGTCCGGGCAGGGCAGGCCCTCGGCGCGCAGCTCGTTGGCCACCTCCATGAGCATTTCGGGCCGGTTTTTAAGCACGGAGCGGTATTTGTTCTGATAGCGCAGCATCCCTGCGCGGTCGCCTCCGGCCAGGCGGTTTACGCAGGCGCGCACGCTCTCGCCGCGCCCGCGCCCCACCAGCACGTCGCGCAGCAACGTGTGCAGCTCCTCGGCGGTGAAGGTGCGCAGCGGCGCCTGCCGGGCCGCCAGCTGCGGCACCTCGCGCACCCTGGCATAGTAAAAGTTGCGTATGCTGTTGGGTTTGCGCGACAGCTGTCCGCCCACTTCGCTGAAAACGTCGCGCAGAGGGCGCCCGTTCTCGGCGGCCTCCTTCACGGCGGAGAACAGCAGGTCGATCTCCTCCTGTTGCCAGCCGCCTCTGGGATGGGTGGTCTGAGTCATGTTTCATCGCCTCCGACGGATATTGGGTACACGGCATAGTATGAAAAGGCTGCGGGGGATTTATACGCTCAACGCAGGCGCAGCAGCGTTTCCACCGGGTCTGCTGCGCGCAGAAACGCGTCCAGGCACAGGCTTTGCAGTTCATCGGCCGTATGCGCAAAGGCGTTGGGCAGCGTCATCCCCTGCGAAAACCGCTCCGATGCCGCGCGCGTGAGCGCGTCCCCGCCTCCGCCCTGCGCAATCGCCGGTACCAGCGCTCCTTCTGCAGCCCGCGCCTGCCAGCCGTCCGACGCCAGCATGCCGATGAAGGCCCGCGCGTCTTCGCCGTCGCGGCCCAGCGCCGCGTAGCGCACGCGGTCGCTCACCGCAGGCATGAGCAGACAGGCCGTAAGCGCTTTCCCGCCCTGCACGGCCGCAAGATGCTCGC
>USFL01000053.1 GCA_900553905.1 uncultured Eubacteriales bacterium
CTCCTGCCCGGCTGCGTCGGCCTGGAGGATCTGCTCCGCTGCCTCCAGCGGGAAGGGTACGAACTGAAACGGGGCAAGTATATCTCCGCCAGGGCTCCGGGGCAGGAGCGGTTCATGAGGCCCTGGCCGCCCGGAGCACCGGCAGGCTCAGCCCCTCCCGCCAGCCCAATCAGCGCACCGGGAAGCCCAGCCTGCTCATTGACATCTAGAACAACATCAAAACCCAGCAGAGCGCCGGCTACAAGCATTGGGCGACCATCGAGAACTTGAAGCGGGCGGCGGAAACGCTGAACTTCCTAACGGAGCGTGGTTTCTTCAGCCGCCTTATAGATAGACAGCCATAGCATTCCACCAGTCGGGCAGACCCGCAGCGGGTTTTTCATCATAGAGCCAATATCCGGGGTACGGGATACCATTTGCCGGTAAAGCTGCATGGAGCGCTGCTTCAACGCAGAAATATCCCATCCCAGCTCCTGCCTTGCCAGATACCGAAATGCAGCAGGAGCGATGGCAGCCCACATCAGCCGTTCACAATAAGTATAGGTCATGACAAACCTCCGTCTTACTTCCGCCCCACCAGCATCCGGGACGCGCCTAGCATCATCATGGCCGCCCGCCGGCAAGAGCCGAAGGCCTCCGTGGCGGTGTCGATGAGGCGCACGTCCTCATATCCCATGTCCCGCAGCTTTTGCGCAAACGCCTCCATATCCCCGTACAGGCGGGGCTTCATCTCGTCGTTCAAGGCGAACACGCCGCCCTTTTTCAGCACCCGCAGGGTCTCCAGCAGCAGCGCCTGCCTGTCCGCCCCGGTGATGTTGTGGTAAACGTAGTTGCTGACCACGGCGTCGAAGCGCCCGTCCGGAAAGTCCAGTTTGTTGGCATCGCCGCGCTGGAAACGGCAGCGCCCGGACACACCCTCGCTTTTTGCGTTTTTCGCGCACATGCGCTGGCTGTAATTGTAGGCTGGCGGCCAGGCGTCAATGCCCAGCACCCGCGCCTGTGGCCAGACAAGGGCGGCGCGGATGGACAGCGCGCCAGAGCCGCAGCCCACGTCCAAAATCTGTCCTTTGCCGTCGAAATCCAGATGGGAGAGAACCGTCTGATGGACTTGTTCCATGATGCCGCCGCTCCCAAAGGCAAATTGCCGCCGCATCCATGCAAACCAGCAAAGCGCCACAGCCAGCGCCAGGGCGGCCAGCGTGAACAACACACCCAGAACATTCCAATGGAACGCGGCGAAACACAGCGCGGCAAGTGCCGCCGCCAGTGCCAGCAGCCCGCCCATCAGTGAAAGCATGCTGACGGGCATCCAGTTTCCATACTGTTCGCCGTGCGTTCCTAGACGAATGGTTTTCCGCATCGCTTTCATCGCTCTTTCTCCTTCGCGCGATATTCGTAAACGATCGTTTTTTGCCCGGAGCCGTCCGCAAAGGGCCGCTCGGAAACTTTCGCAAACCCACGTTTCTCATAGAATTCCCAGGACGCGAGCGTGTTCGTCATCAGGCGTACAGAGTCTGCGCCGTCCGCCCTTGCACGCTCCATGAACCGGGCGACCAACGCGGTCCCCAATCCCTTTCGAAAATCCCTCTTGGAGGAGAGCGCCACGAGTTCCAGATCGCAGTCCCGAAAATCGCGATTGTCTCTTTCACGCGCCTGCTGGAAAAAGGCTTCGAACTGCTTCTGAAACGCAGCGGACAACTTGTATCCCCGCAGATAGAACTTCAAGAACATTCTAACCCACGCCCCGTAGTGCCGCGTGGTATCGCAACGGCTCGCCAGCGCCTTGCTGAAACCCTTGCTGTATTTCCCACTGATAAATCCTACCACTTGCTGCTCGCGCGTAACGGCGACATAGGTGAAATTGCACTTTTCGACCAGAACCTGGCCATAATCGCGCAAAAATGCCCGGTCGTTCGCGTCGATGGGGCAGGAGAAGAATCCCTCGTAGAAGCATTCTCCGCAACCCATTGCGTCTTCTGGGCGATAAGGACGGATCGTAAACATGGTTTACTCCTTTCATAGCAGATATTTCATTTGCCCGGCGGGGCAATTCCATCGCCCCTGTACGCTTCTGAGCCTATACGGTTCCTCGAAAATCCACCCGCACGATCTGCAAGCGCATCGGCCCGTCGGCGATCTTCGCCAGCAGCCGGTGTATGGGCCTGACCGCGGGATCATCCAATTTCTGATAGCCCAGCATGTAGCCCCTGCTGGAAACGGAAAGGCGCGGCGACCATGCTTCCAGCTCTGCCTTTGTATTCTTTACGGAGAAATACGCGCCAACATTTTGGATGCCCGCCTGCTTCACCCATGTTTTCAACATCAGCTTCACGGCGGCCTTGCCCGCGGCGTCAAACACCAGACGTCCGCATGGAAAGCGCTCCGCCATAGCGACGATCATCCTGCGTACCTGGTCGGTTGGGAAATAGTAAAACACTCCGGCGGCAAACAGCACCGCGCCGTCCGACGGGCGGGCGTCGATGGTGTCCGTCCATTTGAGGTCGCGCAGGTCCAGCGCCAGATTCTGCTCCCGTCCTCCGGCGGGAAGCAGGCGATTTCGCAGCGCGATCACATCCGGCAGGTCGATGTTGTATATGCGACACATGCCATTGTCGCAGGCGCGCCCGGTGTCATCCAGGCCACAACCCAGATTGATCACCGCCGCGCGGGGATGCTCTTTCAGATAGTCGCGCACCTCCCAGGCGATGTCGCTTTGCCGCATTGCCGTCTCGAGCGCGCCAAACACCTGCACAACGCTGTCTGACCGCTTCTCCAGCTCGGAAAAGTCATAATCGATCTTCTCCATCAACCTTGCCGCCGACGCATCTGCAAACAGCGTGGGAAAACGCTTCGAGCACAACCAACGCCCATACAGGGGAATGACCATCGTCTCCTGCACGGTATTCCTTTCGATCCTGTACTTTTCCACAAATGCACGCTCCTCAAAAGTGAGGCCTGTCGTAAGGCAGTTCTTCTGACGCCTGTCTTTTGATGCCGTCACCACACATTTAGTTAGTTTATACTAACAGCATTGATTATATCATTTTCATTGCCGTCCGTCAATGAAAAACCAATGAAGAATATGATACAAAAGGCGAGCTAGCTTTGCCCTTTTCCGGGAGAAGGCCAATCACAAACGCCGCCGCACTTGCGGCGAAAACGGCGCAAAAAAAGAGGGGGACGGCCACGACCGTCCCCTTTCCATGTTGAGGCGCATTACTCGGCGGCAGGCTCTGTCTCGGCCTCGACGATAACGCTTTTTTCCTGCATCTCCTTTTCAGCGATGAGGTCTTCGATGTTCTCCTTGGCGCGCATCAGGTCTTCAACGGACATGGTATCAAAGCCCGCGGAAGGGGTCTTGACATTGATGCCATGGCGGCGCAGGAAAGCGTCGACCTTTTCCTCGTTGGCCTTGTAGAGGCAGAAGCCCAGCGCGCTTGCGCCGACACCGATGGCGATTCCCTTGACGAGAGGGCAGTTGGTAAAGCAGTTGAACATGGTAATTTCCTCCTTACAAATAGTTCGTTCTGTTGGTCACGCGCGGAACCTGAGGGCGCGGGGCAGCATCATTTCCGCGCCGCGCTGCAAAAGGCTGGCGGCAAAGGCCTTGCCGTCCCCTCCGCCGCGCAAGGGGGTCAGCGTCGTCTTCTCCACGCCATTGTGCACGAGATAGACCTGCTCGCGCGGGGCGTGGGGGATGAGGTGGCGGCCAAAGGTCAGCACCCAGGCGACGAGGCTGGCGCGCACGCCGTTCTCTTTGCCGATGGCGTTGATGAGGTAGACGACGGACATCACTTCCGGGTCGAAGCTGCCGCGCAGGTGCAGTTCGGCATAGCCGTGCTCTGTGACGGCGGCCAATGTCGCCCCTGCGGACAGCCAGCGGCTGAAGCGCGTCAGTGGCGAAGCGGCTAGCGTCAGGGCCCCATCCGCGGCGATGCAGCCAAGCGCCAGCGCTCCGCTGGGCGGCAGGCGAAAACCCGGCTCTTCCGAGCGCTTTATGTGCAGAAGCGCCGCGCCCGTTTTGCGCGCGTAGACCGCTGCCAGGCGCGCGATGAGCGTTTCCACGTCCACCGCATGCTCGTCAAACAGGCATAACAGCGTGCCGACGCGTTCATTGAAGCGGCATTCGCGCACACCGGGCAGGGCCGTGGCCGCCTTTGAGCAGTCCACGGGCTTTTCGAGCCGCACGCGCAAGCGGCCCGGCAAGGCGCAAAGCACCTCCAGATGCAGCGCGCCGCGCTCGTTTTTCACAGCATTTCCCTCCTCTCTGTCGGTGGGAAGAACATCAGCCGAAGCGAGTTGGCCACCACGAGGATGGTGGACATGTTGTGCAGCAGGGCGCTCATCATCACAGAGATGCCGCTGGCAGCGCCGAGGATGAGGCCGACGGAATTGACGCCCACCACCAGCGCGAAGTTTTCGCGCACGATGCGCATGGTGGCGCGGGAAAGGCGGCGCAATTCGGGGATCATCATCGGGTCATCGCGACCGATGACCACGTCGCTGGTCTCGATGGCGATATCCGTGGACTTGCTGCCCAGGGAAACGCCGACGTCGGCATAGGCCAATGCCGGGGCGTCGTTGATGCCGTCGCCAACCATCACCACGCCGTTGCCCTGCGTCTGCAGCTTGAGCACTGCCTCGGCTTTCTGCTCGGGAAGGAGCTGGGCCTGATAGCCGTCCGCGCCTACCAGCTCGGCCACAGCGCGCGCCTGCGGCTCCATATCGCCGGTAAGCAGTTCGATATCTCCCACGCCGTCGTAGCGCAGGCTGTTGATGGCACGGCGCACGTTCTCGCGCGGCCTGTCCATGGCGTAGAGCGCCGCGATGATGCGCTTGTCCACGCCCACATAGGTCGCAATGGCGCCCTCTATGGGCTTGATGGCTTCTTCCGCGCGCACGCCGTTTTCCGCCATGTAGCGCAGGTTGCCCACGCGCACCACGCGGCCGTCCACTTCCGTGCTGCTGCCGCGCGAGACTTCGGTGACGGTCTCGCCATGGGCGGGGATCTCCGCGCCCAGCTTGCGGCCATAGGCGAGGATGGCGCTCGCCAGCGGGTGCGCGCTGGTCTCCTCGGCGGCCATGGCCAGCGAGAGCGCCGCGCGCTCGTCCATATCGTGCGCGTACATGCGCATGGAGACCACCTGCGGCCTGCCCTCGGTGATGGTGCCGGTCTTGTCGAGCAGCACGGTGTTGGCGTTGCTCATCTGCTCGATGTAAGCGCCGCCCTTGATGAGCACGCCCTTGCGCACCGCCGTGTTGATGGCGGCGGAAAATGCCGTGGCGGTGGAGAGCTTGATGCCGCAGGAATAGTCGATGACCAGCATTTTCAGCGCTTTTTGCGGGTTGCGCGTCACCAGCCACACCGTGAGGCACAGCAGGAAATTGAGCGGCACAAGGTAGTTGGAAAAGCGGTCGGCATAGCGCTGGATGGGCGCTTTTTTCAGTTCGCTCGCCTCCACCATGCCGACGATGCGGGAGACCACGGTCTGGTCGCCCACCTTGGCCACACGGATGCGCAGGTTGCCGCTCTTGACCACCGTGCCCGCGAAGACCTCGTCGCCCGCGGTCTTTTCCGCCGGCTCAAATTCGCCGGTAATGGCGCTCTGGTCAATGACCGCCGCGCCGGAGATGATCGCGCCGTCTATGGCCAGCTTTTCGCCGGTGTGTGCCTCCACCTCGTCGCCCGGCCGGATCCTGTCGATGGGGCAGCGCTCCACGCGGCCGTCGGGCAGCACTTTCCAGGCGTTCTCATCCTCCACGGAGAGCATCTTCTTGATGGAAGAGCGCGTGCGCTCGATGGTGTAAGAAGTCATCAGCTCGGCAAGGTCGGAAAGCGCGAGGATCATCAGCGCCGAGTTGGCGTTGCCGAGCAGCAGGCTGGCTACGATGGAGGTCACCGTGAGAAAGTCGGCGTTGGGCCGCAATTCCCGGCGCAGCCCGCGCGCGGCGCCCTTTGCCATCGGCCAGGAAAGCCCCAGGCTGATCAGCGCCTGCACGCTGGTGAACTTGCCAAGCCGCCCCGACCACGGCGCGCCGCGCAGCGCCGTATTGCCCAACAGCAGCGCTCCTGCGTTGACCGCCAAGCGGCGGGCGAGCTGGCGGGTGGACATGCCCGCCTCCGCGTCCTCGCTCGTGGAAGCGCCGTGGCGGGCGCGCATGGCGTCCATGGCAAAGCGGGCGAGTGCCATTTCCGCGTGTTCCTGCGCGGCCTGGGCGTCCAGGCGCTCCGGGTCGTATTCAAGGAGCACGCTTTCGACGGCTGTGTTGACCCGCACGCGGCGCATGCCTCCAAAGCGCGCCAGCGCCTCCGCCAGCGCCCTTCCGTTATCCGGCAGGAAGCGCAGCCCTGTCGCGGTCAGGCGCAACCGGCCCGGCAGGCTGTGGCACACCCTGGCCTTCATCCAATTCTGATTCGATTCCCGTTTCAACATATTACAAGCCTTCTTTTGCGGGAGCTGCGGCGCTCCCTGCCTCCTGGTTTTCCTTCCCGGCGCGCGGCAGCAGCATGGTCAGCCGCCTGCGCGCCAGGTGGACGAGTTCCGCTTCATCCACAGCCTTGGACCAGTCCTTCTCCCGCGCCATGCGCAGGCCCTCTTCCACAACGGCGTCTACCCAGTGCAGGATGGCTGCGGAAGAAGTCATTTGCGCATCATAGAGGATGAGTATGGTACCGATGCGGGCGTTGACGCGTACTTCGCGCACGCCGGCGAGCATGCCCAGTATATCCTCGATGTAATGCAGGTATGGCAGCGCCGCGCTGGGCAGCATCTCAAAGCGCCCGAAGCGCAGGCGCAGCCGACCGGGTAGGTCACACTCCACCGATGGTTTCAGGCATAAGCGGATGAAACTATCCCTGACCGACGCCATTGCCCTTGCCTCCCAGTATGTCTGTCGCCCACCAGAGGAGCGTCATCGCTCCCGGCACGCCAGCGCCGTGGCGCACCATGCTCCCAAGCCCGCCGGCAGCCAGGGCCACACCCGCGAGCGTGCGCGCGTCGAACAGGCCGTCCGTAACTTCGCGGATGCCGCGATCCAACGCGCCGAAGCCGGTTTTCAATCCCTTGGCGACGCGGCAGGCTGTCGGATGCGCGATCTCCGCATCCAACGCCATCAGGCGTATGACCGCACCCTCGATCACCGCCGCCCCGACCTGCGCTTCGTCATAGCAAATGAGCGCCGTAGCCGTGCGCGGATTGAGCGTTACCGAATGGACTGCGCCGGTAGCTTCCAACGTTTTCTTCATGGTGCGCGCCGCCTCTTCTTGTCGGGCAATGGCGGGAATAAACAGGCGCAAACGTCCGGGCAGATGAGAGCGCACTTCAGCCACACCCCGAAAAGAGGGAAGGACGTCCTTTCCCTGCCTGACAAGGCTATATGCCGCGCTTCCCGCCGCTAAAGCAACCCACCAGATGCTTTTCATGATTCCTCCTTGCATACAGAATTAGCTATGGCTAACTTATGGGTTTAGAAACAGTTGAAAGGCTTTTGCCCCTCAACTGCCATTCATTTTAACCTCTAAACTTTATCATTGCCATGCGAGTATGGTAAAAATTGTTTGACGCGTGCAAAAAGGTGGAAATGGCAAAATCCGTCTGAAAACGATTGTTTTCAGACGGATGATGGTGGAGCATAGGAGATTCGAACTCCTGACCTCTACGATGCGAACGTAGCGCGCTACCAACTGTGCTAATGCCCCACATCAGCTTTGGGCTTTTCCCTCAGCGCTTGATTAGTATAGCACAAACGCGCCTTAGATGCAATAGGTTTGAGAGAATTTTTTGTGTTAATTTTTTGGGGTAACAAAGCGGCGGAAGATTCAATGCTTGCGGTGGCGTGCCATGGGAGCACGCATGAAAGAATTTTTGCAATGATTCTGGAATGGCAAACGGTTCAGAAAGACTCAAGAAAGGCAGGAAACCATATGCCGCCTGTTAAAGCGCGTTCCATATGTATGCATTTTATAATGTAAATCAGCCGCCTTTGTTCGGCGGCTGATTTAGACAACCCTTTTGTCGCGCGCAAATCCCGCGGGCCGGAAAGCGGGCTTATGCGGCGGACGGCGTGGCGACGAGGAAGCACATATCGTTCAGCTCGCCGGACGTTTCATCAAAGAAATCATAGAACGTGAAGTTATACAGGAAGCGTTCGGCGGGATAAACGCCATAGCCGTCCTGGTTGTGGTCGGTGGTGTCGTAGGAGTCGGCGACG
>USFL01000054.1 GCA_900553905.1 uncultured Eubacteriales bacterium
GATCGTTGCAGGGGCACATATGCGCGCCGGACAGATCCAGCAGAATCAGGTCCGCCAGATAGCCGGGCTTGAGAAGGCCCAGGTCCTCGTAACCCATGGCTTTCGCGCCGGCGCTGGTCGCCGCCGCGATGGTCTGCGCGGGAGAGACCACCGTGGGGTCCAGCGTGCTGCCCTTTTGCAGCATGGGCATCAGCTTGATTTCTTCCCACAGGTTCAGGTTGTTGTTGCTGGCGACGCCGTCGGTGCCCAGCGTAATGCGGCAGCCCGCCTTGAGCATCTTGGCGATGGGCGCGATGCCGCTGGCCAGCTTGAGGTTGCTCATGGGGTTATGCAGGACCGTCGCACCCCGGCGCGCAAAGAGCTCGATATCCTCATCCGTCATCCATACGCAGTGCGCGGCCAGCACGGGATAGGCGGTCAGGCCGAGCTTTTCCAGGTACTGCGGGGGCGTCAGCCCGCGCCGCTGGAGGCTTCCGTCATAGTCCAGCTTGGTCTCGCTCACATGGATATGGATGGGCACATGATAGGTTTCGGCAGCCTCGCGGATCTTCAGCAGCACCTTTTCCGTTGTGGCGCCCTCGCTGTGCGGCGCCAGGCTGACGCGGATGCGGTCGTCCGCGGCATGGTTCCACTTCTCAATCAGGGCGATATTGGGCGCAAGGTCCGCGCAGCTTTCGTCAAAATCCACCACGCCATGTCCCAGCAGGGCGCGCATGCCGCTGTCCCGTACAGCCTCGGCCTCCATGTCCATGTGCATGTACATGTCGTTGAAGGAGGTGGTGCCGAAGCGGAGCATCTCCATGATGCCCAGGTCGCTGCCCGCACGAACGGCCTCGTCGGTGAGGTGCTTTTCCACAGGAAAAATGGCCTCATTGAGCCAGCGGTCCAGCGTAAGGTCGCTGCCGATGCTGCGAAGCAAGGTCATGGGGGTATGGGTGTGCATGTTGCAAAGTCCCGGCATGGCCAGCATGCCGCGGCCGTCAATCACCTCATCCGCTTCAAAGGCCGGGGCGCCGTCCTGCGGGCCAGCGTAGGCGATGCGGCTGCCGTCCACCAGCACCTCCGCGTCGGGGATAAAGGGAATGTGCGCCTCGTTGGTCACGCCGGGCATGAGCAGAACATTGGTGATTCGAATTCTCATGGAACCATCTTCCTCCTTTGTCGGTGGCCTCATTATAGCATAGCTCTCGCATTTGAAAAGGGAACGGCGTGCCGCCGTTCCCCTGTGCGGTCAGAGGATGTACCGCTTAAGGTCCATGGTCACCTCGTCCTTGCCCAGGTGCTCGATGACGTAATCCCCGTTGATGTTGAGATAGACGTTGGGCATTTCATCGCCTCCGGCATTGAAGCTGATGTCCTCCAGCAGCTTTTCAAACACCGCGAACAGGCGGCGCGCGCCGATGTCCTCCTTGGTTTCGTTGAGCACGTAGGCCGCGTGGGCAATGGCCTCGATGGCGCTGTCCTCGAAGGACAGGAACACCTTGTCCACAGCCAGCAGCGCCTCGTACTGGCGGGTGAGCGCGTTTTCGGGCTGGGTCAGGATGGCCTTGAAATCCTCCTGGGTAAGGCTCTTGAGCGTTACATGCACAGGGAAGCGGCCCTGGAGCTCGGGAATCAGGTCCGTCACCTTGGCGACATGGAACGCGCCCGCCGCGATAAAGAGCATGAAATCCGTGCGCACCGCGCCGTATTTGGTGTTGACGGTGCTGCCCTCCACGATGGGCAGGATATCGCGCTGCACGCCCTCACGGCTGACGTCGGGCCCGTGGCCGCCGGAGGAGCGGCCCGCCACCTTGTCGATTTCGTCGATGAACACGATGCCCTGTTGCTCGGCGCGGCGGATGGCCTCCTCGCGCACCTCGTCCTCATCGATGAGCTTGTCGGATTCCTCCTCCAGAAGAATCCGGCGCGCCTCCTTGACCTTGACGCGGCGAATCTTTGTTTTCTTGGGCATCATGCCGCCCATCATATCGCCGATGTTGATGGAGTTGCCGCCCACCTCCAGCTGCGGCAGCGTATCCTCGACCTCGATTTCGATTTCGCGGTCCTCCAGCTGGCCGCTGCGCAGCTGCGTCAGCACGTCCTCGCGCCGGAGGGCGAGCTTGTCCTGCTCCTCCTTGGGAAGCTCCGGCTCCTTCTTTCCGCCCAGCAAAAACTCAAATGGATTGCTCGCGCTCTTTTTGGGCGGATTGACCAGGAGCGAAGCCAGGCGGTCCTCCGCCAGGACGGAGGCGCGGGCTTCCACGCGTTTGGAAAACTCGCTTCTTACCATACGGATAGCGTTTTCCATCAGGTCGCGGATGATGCTCTCCACATCGCGGCCTACGTAGCCCACCTCGGTGAACTTGGTGGCCTCCACCTTGACAAAAGGCGCGTTGACCAGCTTGGCAAGCCTGCGGGCGATCTCGGTTTTGCCCACGCCTGTGGGACCGATCATCAGGATGTTCTTGGGGCTGATTTCATTGCGGATGTCCTCGTCCAGCTGGGCGCGGCGGTAGCGGTTGCGAAGCGCGATGGCCACGGCCCGCTTGGCCTCGTCCTGGCCGATGATGTAGCGGTTGAGCTCCCGCATGATCTCCCTGGGTGTCAATTCCTTCATGCGTTGCCTCCTAGAGCGTCTCAACGGTGATATGGTCGTTGGTAAACACGCAGATGGACGCGGCCACCTCCAGCGCCTTGACGGCGATTTCCTCGGCCGAAAGGCTGGTGTTGTGAACAAGGGCGCGCGCGGCCGCCAGCGCGAAGTTGCCCCCGGAGCCGATGGCGCATACGCCGTCATCCGGGTCGATGACCTCGCCGTTGCCGCTCAATACCAGCAACGTATTTTTGTCCGCCACGATCAGCATGCTTTCCAGCTTGCGGATGGCGCTGTCGCCGCGCCATTCCTGCGCCAGGTTCACCGCGGCGCGCTCCAGGTTGCCGCCGCATTGGGTCAGCTTTTCCTCAAAGCGCTCGCACAGCGTAAAGGCATCGGCCACCGCGCCCGCAAATCCGGCGATCACCTTTCCCTCATAGAGGCGGCGCACCTTTTTGGCGCTGGACTTAAAAACGGTGTTTTCCCCCATCGTCACCTGTCCGTCGCCGGCGATGGCCACCTGATCCCCCCGTTTGACGGCGCAGATGGTGGTTCCTCTCATGGTCATGTAGGCTCATTCCTCCTCGGTCATAAACAGGTTCAGCACCCACTGGGCCAGCGTGCGCCCCGCCTGGGTATCGATGTGGGTGGCGACGGCATACTCCGGAAGGCCGTCTTCATTCACTGTAAGGTCGTTCATCAGAATGTGGTTGAGGCCGCGGAACGCCTTGAAGCTCATAAAGGTCATGTTGTCGCCGATGGCGTCGGCGTAGGCGATCCGGCCGTCGTCCTCGGATACGATGGGGTCGCGCCTGCCCTGGCCGATGTAGGTGGGTACCTTGAGCTCCTTGATCAGATCTACGGCGTTATAGTGCAGGTCCTCCCAGAAATAGTAGCCGTTTTTGCCGAACAGCGTCAGCGCGCGGGCCTCCTCCTCGCTGACGGAGGATACCTTCCTGATCATCTTTTCAATGGTTTCCTGCGTTTCCTCGCCCAGCGCGCCATAGGCCTCCGGCTGCGTGGCGCAGTACCACTCAATCAGCGTCTTGGGCGTGCTGCCCAGGATGATCATGGCCGTAAAAGTGCCCTCGGACTGGGAAACGATGCGGGGCGCGATCATTCCGCCAAAACCCAGGCCCACCAGCACAATGCGCTCCTGATCCACCAGCGGATTGTCCTTGAGCAACTGACAGGCAGCCAGCGCGTCCTCCACGGCCTCGTCGTAGACGGTTTCCGCCTGCGCGTCCGGATAGGCGTAAGCGCGGCTGTCATATCGCAGGGAGGCGACGCCCATCTTGCCCAGGGCATCCGCCAGATCCGCAAAGAAAGTGGTCTGGCCCATGGTGAGGTCGTGATCAAAGGCGCCAAAGTCATGCACGAATACGCACACGGGGACCGGCGTCTCCTCGCTGGCCTCCTTGGGCATCGTCAGCACGCCCTCCAGCACGTAGGGCGCCTGCCCGACCGTCACATCCGTTTCCTCATAATCCGGCTCTGCGGTCGCTCTGCCGCCCACCAGCATATCGCTGCCGTCGCTAAGCTCCTCTTTTTCCGCCGGCACAAATTCGAGGGCCATGATTTCCCAGTCGTCCTCTTTGTCCTTATGGGTAAAATACATATCCAGATCCTGTTTTTCCATGATCAGGTGCAGCACGTGCGTTTTCAGCTTGTTTTCCGGCTCCTCAAAGCTGCGGTAGCTGCCCAGCTCCAAAAACGCGCCGGTCATCCATTCCAGGTCGGTCAGCATGGCCTCGTAGGTTTCCATGGGCATGTAACGTCGGATCTGAAGGTCATAGTATCCCCACAGGCGGCTCATGGACTTGCCTTCAATGTAGTCCAGCGCGTACTGGCGAACCGTCTCCTCGGTCCAAACCGGCACGTCGTCCTCCATCTGCTTGGCCGCCAGCGACACGGCGGGCAGACAGGCGAAGATGATGGTCATCATCAGCGTCAGGGCGATTGCGCGTTTCATGGTTGTTTCCTCCTCATCGGTGGTACGTCCAGCATAGCACAGAGATGCCGCTTTAGGAAAGCATTTCTTGCTCCATCTGTCCTAAAATCAGGTCTAATTCCAGCAGAGCGCGTTCCGAAATCTTCTCGTAGCGCTGCTGCTTGCCTCGGATGCGCTTTTCTCCCGGCTTTACCTCCAACGGGTCGATCAGGCCGAAAGCGCAGTTCATGGGCTGAAAGCGCTTGTTTGGCGTGGAGACGTACCGCGCCATCGCGCCGATGGCCGTGCGGCCGCTGAAGTGCGGCGGCTCTCTGCCCGTCTCGCGCAGGGCGGCGCACAGGCCGCACAAAAGGCCGCTGGCCGCGCTTTCCACATAGCCCTCCACGCCAGTGATCTGGCCGGCGAAAGCCAGACGCGGCTCACGGATGACGCGGTAGGTATCATCCAGAAAACCGGGGCTGTTGAGGAAGGTATTGCGGTGCATCACGCCCAAGCGGGCAAACTCCACGTTTTCCAGCCCAGGAATCATGCGAAATACGCGCCGCTGTTCGGGATAGGTCAGCCGGGTTTGGAAGCCCACCAGGTTATACAGCGTGCCGGAGAAGTTATCCCGGCGAAGCTGCACCACAGCGAACGGCTCGCGGCCCGTGCGCGGGTCGCGCAGGCCCACGGGCTTGAGCGGTCCGAAGGCCACAGCCATGTCCCCGCGCTTGGCCATGCTTTCGATAGGCATGCAGCCCTCAAAAACGGCGCTTTCCTCAAAGCCGCGCACGGGCACGGTCTCCGCATTTTGCAGCTCATGGATAAAAGCCAGATATTCCTCGCGGCTCATGGGACAGTTGAGGTAGTCCGCACCGCGATCGTAGCGGGACATGCAGAACACCTTGTCCATGTCCAGGCTGTCGGCGGTGACGATGGGGGCGGCTGCGTCGTAGAAATGGAGCGTATCCAGCCCCTGCAGGCGGGTAATGGCCTCGGAAAGCGCGTCGCTGGTCAGGGGGCCGGAGGCGATGATGACCGTACCCGTCGGAGGAATGCCGGTGACCTCCTCCTCATGAACGGTGATGAGAGGATGCTCCCGGACCGCCTTGTCCACCGCCGCGGAAAAGCCGACACGGTCCACTGCCAGCGCGCCGCCGGCAGGCACGGCGTTTTCGTCCGCCGCACGCATGATGAGAGAATCCAGCATGCGCATTTCAGCCTTGAGCAACCCCACGGCGTTGGAGAGGCGGTCGCTGCGCAGGCTGTTGCTGCACACCAATTCCGCCATGGTATCCAGATGCTGGGCAGGGGTCTTCCGGTGCGGCTTCATCTCATAGAGGTCCACGGGCACGCCGTGCCTGGCGATCTGCCAGGCGGCTTCGCACCCGGCGAGTCCCCCGCCGATGACCTGTATGCTCATCAGTCCTCATCCTCCTCCGGCTTGGAGACGGACGTCTTGTAGCGGCAGGTTTCATTGGCGCACAGGTGCACCACTTCGCCCCGCTTGCCGGGCTTTTCCACCATGTAGCTGCCGCACTTGGGACAGCGGTCCACGATGGGCTTTTCCCAGCTGACAAAATCGCAATCCGGGTATTTTTCGCAGCCGTAGAACTTGCGGTTCTTCTTGCTGGTCTTTTCCATCAGGCGCGCGCCGCACTTGGGACAGGGTGTGTCGATGTAATGGACGATGGGCTTGGCGTTGCGGCAGGCAGGGAAGTTGGGACACGCCAGGAATTTTCCGAAGCGCCCCATCTTGTAGACCATCATAGCCCCGCACTTTTCGCAGGGGACGTTGCTGACCTCGTCCTTGACCTCGACCTTCTCGATCTGCTCCTCGGCCACGCCAAGCATCTTTTCAAAGGGGGGATAAAAATCGCGCAGAATCTGCCGCCATTCGGTCTTGCCTTCCTCCACGGTATCCAGCTTATCCTCCAGGGAGGCGGTAAACTGGGTGTCCACGACCGGGCCGAAATATTCCGTCATCATGCTGGTCACCATGCGGCCCAGCTCGGTGGGATACAGCCGCTTTTTCTCCCGGCTCACATAGCCGCGGGAGATGATCGTTGTGATGGTGGGGGCGTAGGTGCTGGGGCGGCCGATGCCCTTTTCCTCCAGGGTTTTGACCAGGCTGGCCTCGGTGTAGCGGGCGGGCGGCTGGGTAAAATGCTGCACCGCTTCCACCTCCGTAAAGGCCATATCGCTGCCCTCCTTCAAAACCGGCAGCACGCTTTCGGGCGTCTCCTGCTCGTCATCCGTGCCCTCGACATAGACGGCGCGGTAACCGCTGAAAACCATGTGCTCGCCATAATAGCGCATATCCACGCCATCGCCCATGATATCCGCCGTCATGGTCTGGAACACGGCGGGTTTCATCTGGCTGGCCAGGAAGCGCGTGTAGATGAGGCGGTAGAGGTTGTGCTGCTCCCGGCTTAAAAAGGGCTTCACGCTGTCGGGCGTATGCTCCATATACGTGGGACGGATGGCCTCATGGGCGTCCTGCGCGTTTTTGCGGCCCTTGTACTGGTTGGGCGCTTCGGGGCAGTAGTCCTCGCCGTACTGGGCGCGGATGAAGCCGCGCGCCGCCTCGACGGCCTCGGTTGACACGCGCACGCTGTCGGTACGGATGTAGGTGACCAGGCCCACGGTGCCCGCCTTTCCCAGGTCGATGCCCTCGTAGAGCTGCTGCACCACCTGCATGGTTTTGGCGGTGGAGAAGTTGAGCTTGCGGCTGGCCTCCTGCTGCAGGCTGGAGGTGGTAAAGGGCGGCTGCGGCCGCCGGAGCTTTTCGCCCGTTTTTACGGACTGGATCTTGAAGGCGGTCTTTAGGATGCGCTCCTTGGCCGCCAGCGCGTCCTTCTCGTTTCCGATCTGCGCCTTCTCCCCGTCCAGGGATATCAGCCGGGCCTCGCAGGTCATCTTTTTTCCCTTGGCATTGAGCGCCTGAAAGCGCGCGTTCACATCCCAGTATTCTTCCGGAATGAACGCCTCGATCTCCTGCTCGCGCTCCACCACCAGGCGCGTGGCCACGCTCTGCACCCGGCCCGCGGACAGGCCCTTTTTCACCTTGGCCCACAGAAGCGGGCTGATCTTGTAGCCCACCAGCCGGTCCAGCGCGCGGCGCGCCTGCTGCGCGTCCACGCGGGCCATGTCGATGGGGCGTGGGTGCTCCAGCGCATCCTTGACCGCCTTCTTGGTGATCTCATGAAACTCAATGCGGCAGGGCTTGGTGGGGTCCAGGTTCAGCGTGTGCGCCAGATGCCAGGAAATGGCCTCGCCCTCGCGGTCAGGGTCGGTTGCGAGATAGACAAAGCTTGATTTTTTCGCCTTTTTCTTGAGCTCGTTTCTCAGCTCACCCTTGCCGCGGATATCAATATATTCTGGCTTAAATCCGTTTTCGATGTCAACACCCAATCTGGATTTTGGCAGGTCACGGATGTGTCCCATCGATGCCATAACCTCATATCCCTTGCCCAGATATTTCTGGATGGTCTTTGCCTTAGCCGGGGACTCCACGATAACCAGTTTTGGTGCAGCAGCTTTCTTGGTTGTTGCTGCTTTCTTTTTGGTTGTTGTCTTTTTCGCTGCTGTTGTTGTTTTCTTTGCAGCAGTTTTCTTCGTTGTATCCTTTTTAGAGGAAGCTTTGACCGCTGTTGCTTTGGTCTTTTTTTCTGCGGTCTGCTCCACTTTTTCGTTTACCATT
>USFL01000055.1 GCA_900553905.1 uncultured Eubacteriales bacterium
CTTCCGATTACACCGGCAAATCAATGCCGCTGCGCTTTTTCTCCAGCATCAGCCGGATCAGATCCACGATATGCGCGCCCGCCTCCACCGCGGGCGTGCCGCCCCGGTGGATGTTGGCCAGCACGGTACGGCGGCTTTCCGCCATGCCCACCGTGGGCTTGTAGGCGATATAGGCGCTCATGCTCTCGGCCGTCACCAGCCCCGGCCGCTCGCCCAGCAGCACGCATACCACTTCCGCAGGAAGCCCGTCGCCGATCTGGTCCATCGTGGCGACGCGCCCGAAGCGCACGAAGAACGGCTCGTTCACCTTGACGCCCGCGCCCTCCAGCCCCTTGCGGATGACGGGAAGAATATCCGCCGCATTGGCCGTGACCGCGGAGGAGGACAGCCCGTCCGCCACATAGACCACAACCCGGACATCCGGCGCTATGCTTCCCCGGATGCGCCCAAGCGTCTCGGCGTCAAATACGCGGCCTTTGTCCGGCCGGGTCAGAAACTCCTCGCGGCTTTCGCAGGTGGTCTGGTACACCGGCAAATGCAGGCTTTCCAGCACCTCCGCCGGCACGTCGGAAAACACCGACGCCTGCGCGAAGGCATGGTCCGCCTGAAAGCGCAGCATAGTCTGCGTGCGGTAACGCGCTCCCGCCCGGCCCACGCCGATGCGCGCGGGCGTGCGCTCCTTCATGGCCAGGAACGCGGCGGCGTCATGTGCGTTTTCCACCAGGTACTGCTTGCGCAGGTCGATCTGCTCAAGATCCGCAATCACGCCGCCCTGCTCCGCCGGCTGGGCAGGGGTGCGCGCGGGCGCTCCCGCGGAGGGTGCGCCAAAGTCCCCGGCGTTGAGCCGCTTGAGCAGCTGCTCCACCACTTCCCGGACTTCCTGTTCGGTCATGCTGTTCATCCTCCCTTTGCCGCATCAAAGGAACACGGAGGCGTCGCCCGCGTTCGGGCCGAGCCGCCCGTCCCGCCAGAAGCCCCACCGCTCCAGCCACCGGGCGAAGGGCGCGATGGGCGCAAGGCCCAGGGCCTCGCGCACGGCGGCCACGTCATGGTAACCGGTGGACTGGTAGTTGAGCATCACGTCGTCGGCATGGGGCACGCCCATGAAGTAGTTGCATCCGGCCGAGGCCAGCAGCACGGCCAGGTTTTCGTTGTCGTTCTGGTCGGCGCGCATGTGGTTGGTATAGCAGCAGTCGCACCCCATGGGCAGGCCGTGGAGCTTGCCCATGAAATGGTCCTCCAGCCCCGCGCGGATGAACTGCCGGCTGTCGTAGAGGTATTCCGGGCCGATGAAGCCAACCACGGTATTGACCAAAAACGGCGCATAGTGCCGCGCAAAGCCGTAGCAGCGCGACTCCATGGTCAGCTGATCCCAGCCGTTGTGCGCGTCGGAGGACAGCTCGCTCCCCTGCCCCGTCTCAAAATAGAGCTGGTTGGGGCCGTGGGAGGTCCCCTCGCGCGCCATCAGGTCCTTTGCCTCGGCAATCAGCTCCGCGCTGATGCCAAAGGCCGCGTTGCCCTTTTCCGAGCCCGCGATGCTCTGGAACATCAAATCGCAGGGCGCGCCGTTTTTGACAGCCTCCATCTGCGTGGTCACGTGGGCCAGCACGCAGATCTGCGTGGGAATCTCATAGCGCCGCTTGAGTTCGTCAAAGCGGGTCAGAATGGCCTGCACGCTGGCGGTGGACGCGTCCACGGGGTTGAGGCCGATCACCGCGTCGCCCATGCCGAAGGACAATCCCTCCAGCACGCTCGCGGTAATGCCCTCCACATCATCGACGGGATGGTTGGGCTGAAGCCTGGCCGAAAGGGTGCCCGGCTCGCCGATGGTGGTGACGCAGGCGGCCTTCACGCGCATGCGGGCAGCGGCGTAGATCAGGTCCAGATTGGACATCAGCTTGCATACCGCGGCGATGACCTCGCTGGACAGGCCGCGACCCATGCGCGTCAGCTCCTCCGGCGGCGCGGAGAGAATCTTTTCCCGAAGCTCACCGATGGGCATGTCCTGATACGCCCGGTAGATGGGCAGGTTCAGGCCGTCCAGAATCAGCCGGGTCACCTCGTCCTGCTCATAGGGCACGGCGGGGTGCTCGCAGATTTCCTTCACCGTCATTTCGCTCAGCACGATGCGCGCAGCCACGCGCTCCTGCGGCGTCTGTGCCGCCACGCCGCAAAGCTGGTCGCCTGATTTCTCCTCATTGGCCTTTCCCATCACCTCCCGCACATCACGGAAGGAATAGGTGTGGCCGCCCAGACATACGCTTAGCCGCAAAGCCCTTACCTCCCCGCTGCAAACGCCAGCGTTTTTACAATCACCGGAATCACCCGTCCGCCCGAAAGCGGCGCGCCGATGTCCACCGTATCGCCATAGGTGAGCGCAATCCCGTCCATGCACAGAAACGGCGTGGCCTTGGGCCACGCGCGCATCAGCGCCTGACCCAGCGCCTTAGCCATATCCTCCCGCAGAATCACGACCTTGGGCCAGTGCGGGGCCATGGCCCGCGCAAGGGCCCGCGCTGCCTGCTCCACCAGCTCATAGGAAGGCGCCTGCACGCCGTCCATGCAGATGGCGCATTCGCCGTCAAAGATGCGGTACTGCTCCCGCACCGCCGCCTCCAGCCCCGGCAGGTCCTCCGGGCCGGCAAAGGGCACCTTGCCCGTGGGCAGCGCCGGGAGCGGAAAGGATAATCCCTGATAGCAGATGGTGCTGCCCGACACGGCAACACTGTACGCGCCTGCGCCGATCACCGTGGCGTAGCTGCGTTCCGCGGGCTGCGCCACCCGGCCGGACGCAAAAAAGCGCGAGGACGCCACCGCGCGGCCCAGCGCCGCGCCCACATCATGAAAGCGCTCGGTATCCGCATCCGTTCCATAGATGCATTCCGACACGCCGCCGGAAAAGGTATAGATATCCGACGGCCCGATGTCCGGCAGGCAAGCCTCCACGCACAGGGCGTCATGAAGGGGCGTGCGCGGCTTCAGCCCCGCCGCTTCCTCCAGCACCTCCGCCATGCGCATCGCCAGCCGGTCCGTCTCTTCGGCGGAGAGGCGTGTCCCCTCCGCCAGCGGAACGCCCGCGTCCCGCGCGATGCGCCGCATCGCCGGAGAAAAGGAAAGAACCGTATGGTCGTCGTCCTCAAAGCGCAGAAGCCTTCCGCCGATGTCCAGGCAACCGTTGGCGATGGGCTCGCCCCGCTCAAACACCGCCATGTTGGCCGTGCCGCCGCCGATGTCCAGGTTCATCACCCGCTTGCCGCTGGTGCGCGAAAGCTCCGCCGCGCCGGACCCCCGGCCCGCCAGAATGCTTTCCAGCGCCGGGCCGGCTGTGGCCACCACAAAGTCCCCCGCCAGGCGGGAGAGGGCCTGCGCTACAGCCCGCGCGTTCTGCTTGCGCGCGGTTTCGCCGGTGATGATGACCGCACCCAGGCGAATCTGCTCCGGTCGGATGCCCGCTGCGGCGTAGTCCTCGCTTACGATACGCTCGACCGCCCGCGCATCGATGGTATCCGGACTGGTGAGGGGAGTCAGGCGAAGGGGCGCACGGTAGATAACGCGTTTTTCCGTGATCTGAATGCGAGGGACCGAAAATGCCGAGGCTGTGTTGGACAGCGTAATGGAGCTGAACACACACTGCGTAGTTGAGGTGCCGATGTCTATTCCTACGCTCAAGAGCCGTTCCTCACGCATGCATCGCTGCCTCCGTTTTTTGCTTCCGAATACCTGTTTAATTCATTGTATATGGCGTGGCTTTAATTGTCAACCATTTTCCCCATGGTTGCGGTTCCCAAAAATATGGCTTTTTCCGGCTTGACATCCTGTATGCTTCCATTTATAATGACAGTATGTTCTATACGATCGTTGCATAGTTTGTTTAGTAAACATATTATTGGTGTTCAGTACTAAATTGAATGGGTTTTTTATGAAATCAACGAAAAGGGATTTTTCCTGGTTTTTACCTTTCCATTATCTTCGTATCATATCAAACAGGTATACTGTTTGAGATTGTGTTGGACCCAATCAAAAACATGAAGGAGGAACCCGATCATGAAGAAAATCCTGTGCCTCATCCTGTGCCTGACCATGCTACTAGGCTGTACCTCCGCCTTGGCGGATGAGGCCGCCGCGGCTGCCGCTGCGGAAGCCGCCGCCACGATGACCGTTGAGGAACTGGTTGCCGCCGCTCAGGGCGAGGGCCAGCTGTTCTCCGTCGGCATGCCTGACGAGTGGGCCAACTGGAAGTCCCTGTGGGCCTACATCACTGACACCTATGGCATCAAGCACTCCGACACCGACATGTCCTCCGCCGAGGAGCTTGCCCGCTTCGCGCTGGAAGGCAAGGCCGACGCCGACATCGGCGACATCGGCATCAGCATGACCGGCGTGGCCATGGAGCAGGATCTGCTCTTGCCCTTCAAGCCCAGCACCTGGGATTCCATTCCCGACTATGCCAAGGACCCCGACGGCAAGTGGATCATGGCCTACACCTGCACCACCGCCTTCATGACCGACCTTGACAACGTCGAGACCGCCCCCACCACCTGGGCCGAGCTGCTGGAAGGCGACTACAAGGTCTGGATCGGCGACGTTGAGAAGGCCGCCCAGGCGTATGTGGGCGTGCTGGCCTGCGCCGTGGCCTACGGCGGCGACGAGACCAACCTCGAGCCCGCCATGGACTTCTTCGCCGAGCTGGCCAAGCAGGGCCGTCTGATCACCTCCAACCCCTATGTCGAGAACATCGAGAAGGGCGAGGTCGGCGTCGCCGTGGTGTGGGACTTCAACGCGCTGGGCTATGCCGAGACGATCTATGAATCCCAGGGCGAGGACAACGGCCGCTTTGCCATCACCATCCCGCAGGACGGCGCGGCTGCTTCCGGCTATGCCAACATCATCAACAAGTACGCCAACAACCCCTACGCCGCCATGCTGGCCCGTGAGATCATGCTCTCCGACGTTGGCCAGGAGTTCCTGGCGCTGGGCCATGCCAAGCCCATCCGCACGGACGTGGAATTCAGCGAGGAAGCACAGGCTGCCATCCTGGACAACAGCATGTATGAGAACGTCTACCAGGTCAAGGACTGGGCCGTGTTCGACGCGACCGTCGCCGCGCTGCCCGAGCTCTGGGCCGAGAACGTCGCCATCTACATGAACTGATCACAGGCCTCTCTCTGCCCGCCGGCGCGCCCAGGCCTGCCGGCGGGCTTATCTGAAAAAGGGGCGGCGCCCGCACCGCTTCGGCCGCGGAGCCGCCCCTTTTCCCGCCCAAGCGGCTTTCCACATTCTGGACGCCTGCAGGGGCCGCGCGAAAGCTGACTGGCGCATGGCGCCATCCTCACATCGGAAGGGGGCTACCCGCTTGAAAAGGAAGCGGAAGCTTAACGGCTTTTATCTATCCACGATGGGCATCTTTCTGCTGTTCATCCTGGCGTTTATGGCGTTGCCGGTCATCAGTCTGGTTTCATCGGCGCTCACATCCCAGGCGACGCAGACCTTCTCCTTTGAAAACTTTGAAAACATCTTCACCAGTGCCTATTATGCGCAGAGCTTCGGCAACAGCCTCAAGCTCTCGCTTCAATGCAGCATTTACGGTATCATCATTGCGCTGTTCTGCTCCTATGCCATCACGCGCTTCGTATCCGAGCGCACACAGAACAACCTCCTGGTCATCGTCAACATGACCTCCAACTTCGCGGGCCTCCCGCTGGGCTTTGCCCTGACCCTGATGCTGGGCACCACCGGCGTTTTCGTCATCCTGCTCCAGCAGATGGGCATCGACATCACCCAGAACTTCTCCATCTATTCCGTGCAGGGCCTGGTCATCGCCTATACGTATTTCCAGGTGCCGCTGGGCATCATGCTACTCTACCCCATCTACCGCGGCATCCGGGACGACTGGAAGGAGGCCGCCTCCATCCTGGGCGCTTCCAATGTGCAGTTCTGGCTGCGCATCGGCATTCCGGCCATTCTGCCCAGCATCCTGTCCACCTTCACGGTGCTCTTTGCCAACGCCATGGGCGCCTACGCCACCGCCTATTATCTGGTATCGTCCAGCTACAATATCGTACCCATCCGCATCAGCGCCCTGATGAGCGGCGACGTGCGCACCAAGCCGGAGCTGGGCAGCGCCCTGGCCGTTACGCTGGCGCTGGTGCTGATCGTAGCCATGCTGCTCAATGACTGGGCGTCCCGCGTGGCGAGCAGAAGGGGGCTGAAATCATGAAAAACAAAACCGGAATCGGCCCCAAGGTCATCGTGGGGATTTTGATGGTCTATCTGTTTTTGCCCTTCTTCATCACGCTGGTCTATTCGCTGACCGACATGTGGAACATCACCGTGCTGCCGGAAAGCTACACGCTCAAGTTCTACGTTGAAATGTTCACCTCCGAGCGCTTCTGGATGGCCATTGGCCGCAGCATCTTCATCAGCACCGTCAGCGTGGCGCTGGCCGTGCTGGTCATGACGCCGGTGGTGTTCGCCATCGCCGCGTTTTCGCCCAAGCTGGAGAGCGCCATGAAGATCATCACTTTGTTGCCATACGCCATTCCCGGCGTCATCAGCGCCGCCGCGCTGCTGCGGGCCTACGGCGGCACCGACCTTCCCATGGTGCTGGTGCTGGCGGGCGCATACTTCGTGCTGGTGATGCCGCTGGTGTATTCCGGCATCAACAACGCGATGCACGCCATCGACATCGTACCGGTCACGGAGGCGGCGCGCGTGCTTGGCGCCTCCACATGGACGACCTTTCTGCGCATCATCGTGCCGGGCATCGCGCCGGGGATTCTGGTCAGCACGCTTCTGAGCTTCTCGACGCTGTTTGGCGAATTCGTGGTCGCCAACCTGTTGATCGGCGGCAGCTTTGAGACGGTGCAGATCTATCTGTACCTCATCATGAAGCAGACGGGTCATCTCTCCAGCGCAGTGGTGGTCATCTACGTGTTTATCATGACCGTCATCTGTGCGGCGGTGATGAAGCTGTCCAGCGGCAAGAAGGAACACAAGCAGCTGAAGGAGGAGAAGCCATGAGCTCCTACATTGAAATTCGCAACGTAGTCAAGAGTTTCGGAAGCAATACGGTTTTGAAGCATATCAACCTGGACGTCAACGAGGGCGAAATGGTGACGCTGCTGGGCCCCTCCGGCTGCGGCAAGTCCACCCTGCTGCGCGCCATCGCCGGACTTAACGACGTGGACGAGGGCAGCGTGTTCATCGACGGCAAGGACGTGACCAACGTGGACGTGCGTCAGCGCCAGGTGGGCATGGTGTTCCAGAGCTACGCGCTGTTCCCCAACATGACGGCGGCGCAGAACGTGGCCTTTGGCCTGTCGATCAAAAAGCTGCCCAAGGACGAGATCCGCAAAAAGGTCATGGACATGATGGCGCTTGTGGGCCTGGAAGGGAAGGAAAACCAGCGTCCCAGCCAGCTTTCGGGCGGCCAGCAGCAGCGCGTGGCCCTGGCCCGCGCCCTGGTGATGGAGCCAAAGGTGCTGCTTCTGGACGAGCCGCTCTCCGCCCTCGACGCCCAGATCCGTCAGAATCTGCGCGTGCAGATCCGCGAGATTCAGCAGGATATGCACATCACCGCCATCTTCGTCACCCACGACCAGGAGGAGGCCATGGCCATTTCCGATCGCGTTTGCGTGATGCACGGCGGCATCATCGCCCAGGAGGGCGCGCCGGAGGAGCTTTACAAGCTGCCAAAGACCGAATTTGTGGCCCGCTTCATCGGTCATTACAACGTGTATGATCCCCAGCAGGCGGCCAGCCTGTTGAGCATTCCGTCCGAGGCCGGCTGCAAGGTGGTGGCCATCCGGCCCGAGGCGTTCACGCTGGAGGGCGGCGAAGGCAAGATCCATCTCAACGGCAAGGTGGTGCGCAGCTCCATGCTGGGCAGCGTCACCCGCTATCAGATCGACTGCGGCGCCATTCCCGTCAACCTGGAGCTGCTCAACCATGACACGCGCCACCTGAACATCGGCGAGACCGTCGATTTCTACATCAACAACAAAAACGTGCTGCGCATTCACGAGTAAGCCCGTTTTTAAGCGGCCTGTGTGGTTTTCACACAGGCCGTTTCAGCTTGTCGAAAAAGTCCGCCTGCGGCGGCCTTTTCCGCCAGAAGCTTAAGAAAT
>USFL01000056.1 GCA_900553905.1 uncultured Eubacteriales bacterium
CCCGGACCCCGTCCTGCGGGCCAAGCGTTTTCTGGACGACAGCTACATGCGCGCGGACCTGACGCTGGGCGAGGTGGCGCAGCGCAGCGCCATCCTCGCGGCGCTGGACGAGGCGCTCGCCCAGGAGCTGCCCGCGCCGGACGAGGCGGCGGTCGCCGCGCGCTATGAGGCGCTGTATGAGGCGCAGAAGGCGGAATTTGACGCCGATGAAAACGCGTTTGAGGCAGCTATGCTCGGCGGGGAAATCGTGGTGCACCGGCCGGTGACGCTGAAGCTGATCCAGAAGGCGGAGTTTTTGTTCGATTCCGGCGCGTCCGCCCTTATCTGGCAGACGGCCGCCATGAACGAGGAAGCGGCCGAGGAGATGCGAAACGATCAGTACCGCAAGCTGGACGCCAGGGTCGAAGCGGCGCTGGAAGCACTGGCGGGCGGCGAAAAGACCTTTGCCGACATCATGGAGGAATGCAAGGCCGGAAGCTCTGAAACGGTCAATTATTTTCATGAATCCTCCACGCGCTTCAACGAGGACTATTACCAGCGTGCGGCGGCCTTTGAAGAGGTGGGCGAGGTCAGCACGCCCTATGCCATGACCAACGGATATGCGCTGCTGTATTATGCGGGCGACCTGCCGGCCTGCGACCGTGTGCCGCTGGAGGAGGTGCGCGCGCGGATCGCGGAGGAAATGGCGCAGGAAAGCCGCAGCGAGCAGCTCGCACAGGCCAGGGCCGCCATCGTGGAGGCTGCGGTCATTGAGGTGGTCGAGCCATGAAAACAAACATGACCGTTGCCACGCTGGTCATGATAGCGCTCGCGCTGGCGGGCACGCTGCTTTTTGGAGGATTTCGGGAAGAGCCGTTTGAAATCGGCGACTGGAGCGGCGTGGATATCCCGCAGGCGGAGGCGGATTTTGCCGCCTCAGGCAGCAACGAGGACCTGGTCCTGCTGGTGAAGGCGCTGTGCTGGCGCCTGGAGGCCGCGGGCGATGAAAGCGCGCGGGAGCCGCTTGCGCGCTATGGACAGGCGCTGCTGGACAGGGCGAAGGCGGAAACCGTGGACCTGGAGACGGTTGACGACCCGGATGTGATGCTTCAGGTGCTGCGCGTGGTGCGCCGGGTGGGCGCGAAATAATTCCGGAAAGGTGGGAACGCGATGCCCGGTGGGCAAAACGCTGTTTTTTTCGATTTTGACGGCACCCTGTACTACGGAACCGCACAGCTCAACGCCTGGTGCTTTGCCGGCGCGTTGGAAGCTATGGGGCTGCCGCCGCCCACGGAGGAGATGATCCATCAGTCGGTGGGGCTCACCTTTCCGCAGATTGCCCGGCTGATGACCGGTCGGGAGGACGCCGCCTCGCTCGGGCGGTTTGAGGAAGAAACCTTCCTTGCCGTTCCGCGCTACATCGACCGCTTCGTCAGGCCTCAGCCGGAGGTCAAAGACATGCTGGCGGCACTTTCGGGGGAAGCGGCGCTCGCGGTGTGCTCGAACGCCTCGCCCAGATATCTTTACCCGATGCTGGACGCGCTGGAACTGACCGGCTACTTCGCGGAAATCTGGGCGCATCATGAGGGGATAACCAAAGCGGAGGCCATTTCGGTGCTGGCGGCACGTCTGGCCGCAGGCAGGATCGTCTTTGTGGGCGACAGGCTGGAGGATGTGTCCGCGGCCCGTCAGGCGGGGGTGAAAGTGGTCGGGATGCGCAACGCCGCCTATCCCTGGGAAACCGACGGCGCCGACGCTGTTGCAACGGACCCGGCCGGCATGCTGAAAGCCATTCGCGCCTTGCTTACGCAAGCCAAGGAATAAAGGAGGTACTTTGGATGGATATGCTCAATACCCTGAAGGATTTTATGCTTACGCCCGCGCCCAGCGGTTACGAAAATGAGATGGCCTACAAGCTCGTCGAGCGCCTGCGGCCCTTTGCCCAGGAGGTCAGGATTGACCACGTGGGCAACGTGATCGCCAAAATTGAGGGAACCGACGGCGCCTCCCACCCGCGCATGATGATTTTCGGTCACATGGACCAGCTGGGCTTCATCGTGCGCCGCATTGAGCCGGACGGCTACATCCAGGTGGATCGCCTGGGCGGCATTCCCGAAAAGGTGCTGCCCGGCCTGCAACTGCTGATTCGCTCGGAGGACGGGAAGTGGCATCCCGGCGTGTTCGGACCCAAGGCTCACCACGCCACGCCTCCGGAGGAAAAATACAAGGTGGACCTGGTTACGAACCTGTTTATCGACATTGGCGCATCCAATGACGGAGAGGTGAGGAAGCTGGGCATCGAGGTGGGCTGCCCCGTGATCTACAAGCCCGCGTTCGAGCAGCTTCAGGGCACGCGCGTCACCGGTACGGCGGTGGACAACCGCGGCGCGTGCGCGGCGCTGGTGGGCATTGCAAAGCGGCTGCATGAGCGCCGGCCCGCGTGCGACGTGTACCTGGTGGGAACGGTATGGGAGGAGTTTAACCTGCGCGGCGCGATGATGGCCGCGCGTACGGTCAAGCCCGACCTGGCCGTGATGCTGGACGTGACGCTGGCAGGGGATACGCACGACCTGCGTTCGCGCTTTGAGGACGAGCTGGGCAAGGGCCCCTGCGTGCAGCTTTACAGCTTTCACGGCCGCGGAACGCTCAATGGTACCCTGCCGCATCAGCCGATGTTTGAGCTATGCAAGCGGACCGCCGCCGAGGAGGGCCTGCCGCTGCAACGCTTCGCCGCTCTGGGCATCGTAACGGACGCCGCATATTTGCAGCTGGAGCAGGACGGCGTGGCCTGCCTGGAGATGGGCTTCCCGGCGCGCTATACGCATACGCCTATTGAGGTGTGCGACGTGAGCGATCTGGAGGGACTGGCCGACCTGGTCGCGGGCATGGCGCGCCGGATAACGGCTGATTTCCAGCTGAACCGCTATTGAAGGAGGAAGCTCAAATGCCGTATTTTATGGGCATTGACATTGGCACCTTTGAAAGCAAGGGCGTGATCATGGACGGCGAAGGCGCGGTGGTCGCCTACCGTGCCTGTCCGCATGTGATGGAATCGCCCAGGCCGGGCTGGGCCGAGCACGACGCGGAGGGCGTGTGGTGGCACGACCTGTGCCTGCTTTCCAACGAGCTGATCCGTGACTCCGGCCTGCGCGCGGAGCAGATCGTATCTTTGGGGGTGAGCGGAATCGGCCCCTGCTGTCTGCCCGTCGATGAAAACGTGAAGCCGCTTCGCAAGGCGATTCTCTACGGCATCGACACGCGCGCCGCAAAGGAAATCGAGGCGCTCAACGCCGAAATCGGCGAGGAGGCTATTTTGCAGCGCTATGGCACGCCGCTCACCACGCAGTCCGCCGGCGCAAAGGTGCTGTGGATCAAGAACCATGAGCCGGAGGTCTACGCCAGGGCCGTCAAATTCGTGACCAGCAGCACCTATCTGGTGGCGAAGCTGACCGGGCAGTATCCCATCGACCGCTATACGGCCGCTACCTGGGTCCCGCTGTACAACGTGGAAACCGGCGACTGGGAAGAGGACCTGCGGGGCATCTGCCGCCGCGACCAGCTGGCGCAGTGCCGCTGGACCGACGAGGTGGCGGGGGAGGTGCACGAGCAGGCCGCGCGTGAAACCGGGCTGGCCGTTGGCACCAAGGTGACCACGGGCACTGCGGACGCCTCTGCCGAAGCGCTGTCCGTGGGCGTGATGCAGCCGGGCGACATGATGCTGATGTACGGCTCGTCCATCTTCATCATCCACGTGGTGGAAAAGCTGATCAAGGACAAGCGCCTCTGGGCCGGTCCCTATCTGTTTGAGGGAACCTATTCCGTGGCCGCGGGCATGAGTTGCTCCGGCACGCTTACCCGCTGGTTCCGTGACCAGTTTGCGGCGGACATCGTGCAAAAAGCGGAGGCGGAGGGACGCAATCCCTATGCCGCGCTGGCAGAGCTGGCGGAGGGGATCCCCGCCGGGTCGGACGGGCTGATCGTGCTGCCCTACTTCTCCGGCGAGCGCACGCCCATCAACGATCCCCAGGCCAAGGGCATGGTGTACGGCCTGAACCTGCTGCATACGCGGGCGCATCTCTACAAGGCGATTCTGGAGGGCGTGGGATACGGCATTGGCCAGCATTTTTCCATCTTCCGCGAACTGAACATGGAGACCAAAAAGGTGATGGCCGTCGGCGGCGGCGTAAAAAATCCGGCCTGGCTACAGGCGGTGTCCGATATTTCGGGACAGAAGCAGCAGTACGCCGAAACGGAGATTGGCGCGGCCTATGGCGACGCGATGCTGGCCGCCCTGGGCGCCGGCCATTTCAAGTCTCCGGATGACCTGAGCCGCCTGGTCAAAATCAAGGGAGCCGTCGTGCCCGACGCGGAGAACCACCGCGTCTATCAGCCGCTTCGCAGGCAGTATGACGCGCTGTACCAATCCACAAAACACATCATGCACGGCCAGGTATAAGGGTACGGACTCAAAAAGCACAAAAATCGCCGGGCTCTGGCGGGCGTCAAACGACCCGTCAAAGCCCGGCGTGGCATTTGGATGAAAGGGGGGACTGCGCGCCCCGGATCATTGTGCTGTAACGCTCGCGCTCCCTGATTACATGGCCGACGTGCGGCACGGCGATGCCGGAGAAACGCCCAAGTCCCCTTTTATGCCGGAAAAGGAGCTGCGGACAAAGGAAGCTTCGTCAGCGCCCCGCATACATCTTTTCGTAATAATCCCGGTACTCGCCCGCCAGAATGTGCTCCCACCAGGGGCGATTGTCCAGGTACCAGCGGATGGTGCGGCGGATGCCGTCCTCAAAGGAGGTCTGGGGCAGCCAGCCCAGCTCGTCGTGGATCTTGTTGGGGTCGATGGCGTAGCGGCGGTCGTGGCCGGGACGGTCGGTCACGTAGGTGATGAGGCTTTCAGGCTTTTTCAGCTCGCGCAGGATGGCGCGCACCACGTCGATGTTGGCGCGCTCGTTATGGCCGCCCACGTTATAGACCTCGCCCTCGCGGCCCAGGCGCATCACTAGGTCGATGGCCGCGCAATGGTCCTCCACATAGAGCCAGTCGCGCACGTTTTCGCCCTTGCCGTAGACGGGCAAAGACTGGTCCGCCAGGGCGCGGGAAATCATCAGGGGAATCAGCTTTTCGGGGAAGTGGTAGGGACCATAGTTGTTGGAGCAACGGGTGATGCTCACCGGCAGGCCGAACGTGCGCGCGTAGGCGAGCACCAAAAGATCGGCCCCGGCCTTGCTGGCCGAATAGGGCGAGGAGGTGTGCAGGGGGGTCTCTTCGGTGAAGAACAGGTCCGGACGGTCCAGGGGCAGATCGCCGTAGACCTCGTCGGTGGAGACCTGATGGAAACGCTTGACGCCGTGCTTGCGGCAGCTTTCCATCAGCACCTGCGTGCCCATCACGTTGGTGCGCACGAAGATGCAGGGGTCGGTGATGGAGCGGTCCACATGGCTTTCAGCGGCAAAGTTGACCACGATATCGGGTTTCTCTTCTTCGAAGAGACGGTCCACCGCCTCCGCATCGGCGATGTCCGCGCGCACAAAACGGAAGCGAGGGTCGTCCATGACGGGCGCGAGGGTTTCCAGATTGCCCGCGTAGGTCAGCTTATCCAGGCAGATGACCCGGTCCTCCGGGTGATGGCTGAGCAGATAAAAGACGAAGTTGGAGCCGATGAAGCCCGCTCCGCCCGTGACGATGATGTTCATGGCGTTTCGCTCCTTTAATCGGTGGTGCTGCTGTCGTAGAGGAAGCGGCCCTCGGCCACGCGCTTGAGGTGCTCGCCATAGGGGGATTTGCCGTAGCGTGCGGCGCTCTTGAGCAGCGTGTCGCGGTCGATCCAGCCGCGGTTGTAGGCGATCTCCTCCAGGGCGGCAATCTTCACGCTCTGGCGCTTTTCGATGAGCTGCACGAAGTTGGCCGCGTCGATCAGGCTGTCCATGGTGCCGGTGTCCAGCCAGGCAAAGCCGCGGCCCATCACCTTGGCGCGCAGGGAGCCGTCCTGAAGGTACAGGTCGTTGAGGGTGGTGATCTCCAGCTCGCCACGGGCGCTGGGCTTGACCCGCTTGGCAAATTCCGTCACACGCCCGTCATAGAAATACAGGCCGGTGATGCAATAGTTGCTCTTGGGATGCACGGGTTTTTCCTCTACGGACAGCACCCGGCCGCTTTTGTCAAATTCCACGATGCCGAAGCGCTCGGGATCGTTGACATAATAGCCGAAGATGGTGGCCAGGCCGTTTTGGGCGTTGGTCACGGCCTCGCGCAGCATACCGGAAAAGCCGTTGCCGTAGAAGATGTTGTCGCCCAGGACCATGGCGCACGGCTCGCCCGCGATGAAGTCCTCGCCGATCAGAAACGCCTGCGCCAGCCCGTCGGGCGAAGGCTGCACCGCGTAGGACAGCGACAGGCCGAACTGACCGCCGTCGCCCAGCAGGGCTTCGAAGCGCGGGGTGTCCACCGGGGTGGAGATGATCAGGATATCGCGGATGCCGGCCAGCATCAGCGTGGACAGCGGGTAGTAGATCATGGGCTTGTCGTACACGGGCAAAAGCTGCTTGCTGGTAACCATGGTGAGTGGATACAGCCGCGTGCCCGCGCCGCCCGCCAGAATGATGCCTTTCATGAGGGTGCTCCTTCCGTATCAGCAAGATGAACGCGTTTGTTGTCATTATAGCGGATTTTGACGGCAATGTAAAGGCGGGCCGGTTCTCCCCGAAAAAAGGGAAAACCGGCCCGCCCGACCGGACGGCTACGCGAAGGCGCGCCGGCCGTCAATGCACGCTAGGCCTCCAGACAGCGCGCCACGTCCTGACCATCCACGCTCTCGCGTTCCATCAGAAGGCGCGTGAGCCGCTCCCACGCGGCCTGATGGGCGCGCAGCGTACCGGCCGCCAGCAGCCGCCCCTGGGAAAGCCACTGCTGGGCGGCCTGGTCCTTCTGCTGCTGGCTGAAGAGGCACACCTCGTCGCTCAGGGGCAGCATGCCCCACTCGTTCACCATACGCCGCGCAAGGAGCGCGGCTTTTTCGATATCGTTGGCCGCACCGGTGCTCACGCGCTCCGGGCCCAGGAGCAGGGCTTCGGCTTCGCGTCCGGCCAGCGCCACGGCGATATGATGCATCAATTCGCGCTTTTCGTGGAACAGCTTTTCCTGTGGCATGGCCATGCTGTAGCCCGCCGCGCCGCGCCCGGTGGGGATGATGGATACCTTGCGGATCTCGCTGTGCGGCAGGAGCACGGCGGTGAGGATGGCGTGACCCGCCTCATGGGCGGCGGTCACCTCGCGCTCGTGCGCAAGACGGCAGGCGGCGGGGCGTTCCATGCCAAAGAGCAAGGTGTCCAGCGCGCGCTGCACATCCGCGGGCTCAATGGCCTGCGCGTCGCGCTTGGCCGCCAGGATGGCGGCTTCGTTGAGCAGGCATTCCAGCTTCGCGCCGGAAAACAGCGCCGTGTCCCTCGCCAGCGCCTCCAACGACACCTCCTTGGACAGCGGCTTGCCGCGCGCGTGCACCTCAAGGATGCGCAGCCGCTCGGCCAGCCCCGGCAGCGGCGCTTCGATCTGCCGGTCGAAGCGCCCGGCGCGCAGCAGCGCTTCGTCCAGGGTGTCCAG
The DNA here is from genome assembly GCA_900553905.1 of uncultured Eubacteriales bacterium. Lineage (GTDB taxonomy): Bacteria > Bacillota > Clostridia > Christensenellales > Aristaeellaceae > Limiplasma > Limiplasma pullistercoris. The sequence goes on from USFL01000056.1 coordinate 7,588, forward strand.
ACGGTTGGTCGCAGCCACGACCACCACGCCGTCGCGTTCGCCAAAGCCGCTCATCTCGGATAAAAGGGCGTTGAGGGTCTGCTCGCGCTCGTCGCTGCGGTTGTCGCGCTTTTTGCCGATGGCGTCGATCTCGTCAAAGAAAATGACCGCGCGTCCGGCCTTGCGCGCCGCCTGAAACAGCGCGCGCACGCGGCTGGCGCCCACGCCCACGTACATCTCCACAAAGTCCGCGCCGTTGACCGCGAAAAACGGCACCCCCGCCTCGCCCGCCAGGGCGCGGGCCATGAGCGTCTTGCCCGTGCCGGGCGCTCCGTAGAGCATTACGCCGCGCGGCACCCGCGCCCCGAAGCGGCTGTAGGCTTCGGGCGAACGAATAAAATGCAGCACGTCGCGCAGGCTTTCCATGGCCTCGTCGTTGGCGGCCACGTCCGAAAAACGGGCGCTGGGCGCGGGCGACGGCCGGAAGGGGCCGCCGCGTCCGGCCGGCTCGCGCTGCGGCCGCCGAAAGCGGTAC
>USFL01000057.1 GCA_900553905.1 uncultured Eubacteriales bacterium
GTATCTCGGCGTGATGTAGCGGCCAGGGCTGTCCGGCCCTTTGTGCCGGACAGCCCCATCCCATTCTCTTCTGTCTTGCTTCAGTCAAGGTCGGGTCGTATTTGCTTCGCAAATCTCCACCCTTCCCTTGACTTTCTCTCCGGTGTTGATGTGTAACCTATGTTTGACACTCCTACATTCCCGGCATTATCCGTGTGGGATGATTGCTTTCTTTTTTGGCTTTCCTGTGATATACTATACCAAAGGTTCAAAGAAAATCGAACAGGAGGGCACCATTATGGCTGAAACCAAAACCACGACGACCCGGAATCAAAACCAAACGCCCCTCTACCTTGTGTGCATCGCACTGCTCGTGGCCGTTGTGCTGGCCATCGTGGGCTTTGCGGGCAAGAACAACGCCGTCCAGCAAAACGCCGAGCTGACCGCCCAGCTGGAGGAGCTGACCGCCGCGGGAACGGATTTGGAAGAGCAGATCACCGCCATGACCGCCGGGCTGGAGGCCAAGGACGAGGAAATCACCAAGCTCAACACGCTGCTGGAGAACGCCGAAGCAGTCCGCGCGGATCTGGAAAACCAGCTGTCCGAAGCCGTGACGCTTGCCTCGAATACGCAGGTCCAGCTGACCGAGGAGCAGGACCGCGCCAACGCGCTGGATGCCTCGCTGACCAAGGTGGAAGAGGTACTGGCTGACACGCAGGCCCAGCTGACCGACGAGCAGGACCGCGCCAACGCGCTGGATGCCTCGCTGACCAAGGCGGAGGAACTTCTCACCGACACGCAGACGCAGCTAGCAGAAGCCCAGACGCAGGCCGCCAGCCTTGCCGAGCAGCTCGCCACCCTGGAGACGCAGTATGGCGCGCTGGAGGAAAGCAGCACGGCGTTGACGGAGAAAGTGGAGGGGCTCACGTCCGATAAGGCCGATTTGGAGAAACAAGTGGAAGAACTGACCATTTCCAAGGCCGATCTTGAAGTCAAAGTGGCGGAACTTGGCGACGCGCTGGAGGACAGCCAGGCAGAGGTCCTTCTGCTCAACGAGCTGCTTCAGCCCACCGCCACGCCCACGGCGACCGTAACGCCCGCGCCCTCTCCGGCCGGCCGTTAATGGGCAAGCAGACTTCAAAAGGGAGGCGCTCCGCATCCGGCGGAAGCGCCTCCCTTTTCGTATCGGCATTACATCAGGTTTTCAATCAGCATGATCGGCCCGTCCTGATAGATGAGGGGATACTCGCCCAGAATGTCCCAGTCCATGCCGACCTCATGGCAAATCAGATAGGCGCTCTCCTGCTCCTCGCAGAAGGCCTCGATGCCGCCGTTCATGCACACCAGATCACCCGCGAGCATGGCGGTCAGCTCGTCATCCTGCACCCAGGAGCGATAGTCCACCGCATAGTAGTTGTTCTCGGATTCGTACTGCACATAGACGCGCGTGCCAGCGTCCATCTCCCGGTCAAACATTTCCCATATCAGACGCTGGTAACGGTCCTCGTTGCCGGTGGTACGCACGGCCTCCCAGTTGCTCCATCCCGTGGAGGCCATCACGATGACCGCCGCGGCCAGGCAGGCCACACGTGGCAGTGCTTTCCAGCCGGTGCGCAGCGCGCCGCACGCGAGCTTGGCGCAAGCCATGCCGAAACCGACGGCCAGCGGCGGCAGAGACACGAAGATATACCAGGACAGCTTGCTTACGCACAGGCTGTACAGCACCAGCGGCACGGCAAACCACAGCAGGATGCCCCATTGGTCGCGGGAGAGGCGCAGGCGTCGCACGACCTTCCAGCAGAGGGCAATGAGCACGATGGCCGTCGCCGCGATGACCGTCCTGTCCGAAAGCAGGTAGGAGACGTAGTATCCCACGCCGCCCCTGTGCTCCTCATGGACGGACGTTGCGCGCTTCACCACGTCGATGGAGAGCATCTTTTCGAAAAACAGCATGCCGTCGCGCTGATAGCGCGCGATCGCCCAGGGCGCGATGGGAAGCAGGCCGAAGAAAATCAGCCCCAGATAGTGCCGCGGCCTGAGCCTGCGGATCTCGCCCGTAACCAGCAGGTAGATAAGGCACGTGACCGGGATGAGCGCGGCATGCCAGCTCTTGCTCATGAACGCCAGGCCGAAGCACAGAGCAGTTCCGTAGAGCAGCCGCGGTCGCCGGTGGCTTTCCAGCATAAAAATCATGGCCACCACGTAAAACAGCAGCATCTGCGCATCTGCGTCGCCGAAACGGGCGAAGTGCGGGCCGTAGATAAAGCTGCACCCCAGCAGCATCAGCTGCGTGCACAGGCTGGCGACCCGTCCATAGCGGTGCCTGGTCCACAGGGCCAGCACGATCATGGTCAGCATCATGCTCAGGGCGCTGTAAAATCGCAGCCCCAGCGCGTTGTATCCGAAGAGCTGATAGCCCAGCATGATGCAGTAATCCGTCAGCGGCGGCTTGAGATTCCAGTAGTCCGGCTCGCCGCGATAGGTGGTGACCACGTAGTCCCCGCTTTGCATCATCTCATAGGCGTTGATGCCGTGGCGCGCTTCGTCGCAATCGCTGATGCCCGTCTCGCCCAGGTTGGTGAAGAGCAAAAAGCCCCCCGCCGTCAAAAGCGCCGCCAGCAACACCCAGTACAGCGCCTCCTGCCAAAGACTCTTCTTTTGCACGCGGACCGCTCCTTTCCAGATCAATTTTCCACCGTCAGGCCCTTGAGAAACCGGATGTCCAGCTCGTCATGCAGGGCCGTGCCGGCGGGCAGGCTGCACAGGGCGCGCCCCTCGCGCTCCACCCGCAGCAGCACGGGCCAGGTGTGCTCCCCGTCGGAGCACAGCGCCCGGTAGGTCCCCCTGGGCACGTCCTGCTTGCCATTGGGCGGCATGAACAGCTCCCAGCGTCCGCCCCGGCGCGCGGCTACCGCCGCCTGACGCAGGTAGGGCCGTCCCAGCAGCGCCCGTGCGCGGGCCGCGTCGCCCTGACGCAGCCAGCCACGAATGGCCGTGGAGCTGACCTCCTGCCCCTCCAGGGTGATCTTGGGCACCACCGAGGCGGCAAAGCCCAATGCGCCGCCCAACGCCGCCAGCAGCGCCGGCGTTCCTCCGCCCTTCCTGCCGAAGGTGTGATTATAGCCGCACACCACGTCCGTGGGGTGAAACTGCCGCACCAGATGGCCCACGTAGTCCTCCGGCGGCATGTCCATCACGGAGCGGTCAAAGGGCATGGCGTAGAGCACGTCCACACCCAGATTCTCCATCAGCCGGACCCGCTCATCAAAGGTCGTTAGCATGGGCGGACACCTGTCCGGCGCAATCAGCCGTAGGGGATGGTCCATGAAGGTGCACGCCACCAGCGGCACGCCCTGACGGTCGGCCAGCGCGCGCCCCTTTTTTAGCAATACCTGATGGCCGATGTGCACGCCGTCAAACATGCCCAGCGCCACCACGCTGCGGTCGGCCGCATAGCGGCCGTCCAGAACGGTCTGCATCTGTCGTCCTCCTCACCGGCTCATTCCGCGAGCCAGGTTCTTACCTTGATCTCGTCGCCCCGCCGCTGTGCCACGCCCAGCAGCGTGCCGCCCAGCCGCAGGCCGAAGGGCCGCTCCGCGTCCACGCCCTGCGCGGCAAAGCGCGCCCACGGGATGTGACCGCCGTTTCGCACGGCCTTTTCCAGGTCCGGCGGCACCTCCGCCATAGGCATATGCCCAAGGCCGGCTTCGGACGGAAGCAGGCATCCGGCCAGCGTACCCCGCGTGGCCTTCTCCGCGAGCGCCTCCAGCGTAAGCGCTGTGTCCAGGCCGAAGGGACCGCTGCGCGTGCGCAGCAGAAAGCGCATGTGCGCCGGGCAGCCCAGAGCCTCGCCCAAATCGTGGCACAGGGTACGCACATAGAATCCCCTGGAGCAGCAGACGCTAAGAAGCGCCCCATGATCAGGCGTCACGCCCATCAGCCGCAGGGAATGCACCGTCACCTTTCTGGCGGGCACGACGGCCTCGCGCCCTCTGCGCGCCAGGTCGTACAGCCGCTGTCCGTCCTGCTTGAGAGCGCTATACATGGGCGGCATCTGCAAAATCTCGCCCGTGAAGCGCGGGAGCGCGGCGGCGATGGCGGCCTCCTCCGGCCAGCGGTCACCGCGGGCGACGGGCGCCCCCTGCGCGTCCTGGGTATCGGTGGCCACGCCGAAAGCGACCTCGGCCACGTATTCCTTGTCCTTGTCCTGCAAATCATCAAACAGCCGCGCGGCCTTGCCCACCATCACCGGCAGCACGCCCGCCGCCTCCGGGTCCAGCGTGCCCGCGTGACCCGCTTTCACTCCGCCCAGCAGGCGGCGCACATAGCCCACCACCTGCGCAGACGACATGCCCGGCGGCTTGAGCACGTTGAGAAAGCCGCACAGCGGCCCTGCCTGCGTCATGCGTTCACGCTCCCGAACGCCTCGGCCAGCGCGGCTTCCACAGCCTGCGCGGCCTCCGAAAGGGGCATGTCCACGGTCAGACCGCTGGCCAGCCGGTGGCCCCCGCCGCCGAAGCGCGCCGCGACCTGGTCCACGCGCCACGGCTCCAACGCCCGCAGGCTCACCTTGACGCGGCCGTCTTCGGTCTCGCGGGCAAAGTAGGCCATCGCTACGCCCTCCAGGTCGATGGCGTAATCCACCAGGCCGTCGGTGTGGCCCGGTTTCGCGCCGGCCTTGCGCATTTGCTCGGCAGTCAGCGTAAGCCCCGCCACCTTCCCCCCGCAGGTCAGCCGCAGGGAAGGCAGGGCCTGACCCAGCAGCCTGACAAAAGGCAGTTCCTTGACCCGGAACAGCCGTCTGGCATATTCCGCCAGGGGCAGGCCTGCGTCCATGAGCGCTGCCATCATGCGAAAACTCTCGGCGCTGGTGCTCTCGTAGATGAAATTGCCCGTGTCGGTGGACAGGCCGGTATAAAGGCAGATCGCCTCCTCGCGGGCAATAGGTCCGTCCATGGCTTCCAGCAGCCGGTACACCAGCACGGCGGTTGCCGGCGCGTCGCCGTCAATCCAGTTGATCTGACCAAAGCCGGGGTTTGAACCATGGTGGTCCACCACGCCGGTACGCTTGGCGGCATAGAACGCCGGAGCGCAAGCCCCCAGCCGCTCCGCGCAGCTCACGTCCACCGCAAGGGCCAGGTCAGCCGACTCCACGGCGGCGTCCGGTCCCCGCACAGCGTCCATGCCAGGCAGAAAGGCGAGATTGGACGGCGCCTCGCCGTCCACAAGCAGCCGCACGGACTTGCCCATCGCCGTCAGGCGCAGCTTGAGCGCCAGCGCGCTGCCCAGGGTGTCGCCGTCGGGCGAGACATGACAAAACAGCAAGACGCTGCCCGCCGCTTGAACGGCGGACAGCACCTGCTGCCGCGGATCGGGGTTATTCCTGACCGTCGCTTGATTCATCGTTCGTTTCTTCCTCCGGGCGCACCTGCCTGAGCACAGATGCGATATGGATGCCGTACTCGATGTTGTGGTCCTCCTCGAAGAGGATTTCCGGCGCATAGCGGATGATCATGCTCTGGCCCAGCTCATGGCGCACAAAGCCCGCCGCCTTTTTGAGCGCCGCCATCATGGGCGCGCGGTCGGTCTCCTCCAGAATGCTGACGTAGATCTTGGCGTAGCGCAGGTCGCGCGTCACCTCGGCCCTAGTCACGCTGAAGGTGCCATGGATGCGCGGATCGGACAGGCGCTCGCGGATGATGCGGTCCACCTCCCGGCGGACCTGCTCCGAAATGCGGTCAATGCGTTGATAGCTCAATGGATCTCTTCCTTACAAAACGTATGGTCGCGCGGCGGGGAGGGAGCGCCTCAGCGCTCGACCTCCTCCATGACGTAGCATTCGACCACGTCGCCTTCCTTGATGTCGTTGAAGCTGTCGAAGCTCACGCCGCACTCGTAGCCCTCAGCGACCTCCTTGGCGTCGTCCTTGAAGCGCTTGAGGCTGGAGAGCTTGCCCTCGAAGACCACCACGTTGTCGCGGATGAGGCGGGCCTCGGCGTTGCGCTGGAGCTTGCCGTCCTTGACGTAGCAGCCCGCGACGGTGCCTGCGCCGGTGATCCGGAAGGTATTGCGGACCTCGGCATGGCCGAGCATGACTTCCTTGTACTCCGGCTCCAGCAGGCCCTTCATGGCCTTCTGCACATCCTCGATGGCCTGGTAGATGACGCGGTAGAGACGCACGTCCACGCCCTCGCGGTCGGCGGCCTCGCGCGCGGAGGCGTCGGGGCGGATGTTGAAGCCGATGATGATGGCGTCGAACGCGGAGGCGAGGTTGACGTCGTCCTTGGTGATGGCGCCCACGGCGCTGTGCAGGACGCGGACCTTGACCTCGTCGTTGGAAAGCTTCTCCAGCGCCTGCTTGACAGCCTCCACGCTGCCCTGCACGTCGGCCTTGATGATAATGTTGAGGTTGGTCAGCTTGCTCTGGTCGATGCGGCTGAACAGATTGTCCAGCGATACCTTGCTGGAAGCAGCCACGCGCGCGGCCTTGAGCTTGTCGCGGCGCTCCTGCACCACCTGGCGGCCCAGATGATCGTCCGCCACGGCCATCATGTCGTCGCCCGCGCTGGGCACGTCGGTGAAGCCGGAAATCTCGACAGGCATGGAGGGGCCCGCCTCGGACACGCGCTCGCCGCGGTCGTTGACCATGGCGCGCACACGGCCGCTGGCCATGCCGGCCACGATGTTGTCGCCCACGTGCAAAGTGCCGTTTTGCAGAAGCACGGTGGCCACGGGGCCGCGCGCCTTGTCCAGCTTGGCCTCGATGATCACGCCCTTGGCCATGCGGTTGGGGTTGGCGCGGAGCTGCTGCATGTCGGCCTCCAGCAGAATCATCTCCAGCAGCGAATCCACGCCCTCGCCCGTGTGGGCGCTGACGGGCACCATGATGGTGTCGCCGCCCCATTCCTCGGGGACCAGCTCATAGGCGGTCAGGTCCTGCTTGACGCGCTCGGGGTTGGCGGCGGGCTTATCCATCTTGTTGATGGCCACGATGATGGGCACATCCGCGGCCTTGGCATGGTTGATGGCCTCCACGGTCTGGGGCATCACGCCGTCGTCGGCCGCCACCACGAGGATGGCGATATCCGTGGCCTGCGCGCCGCGGGCGCGCATGGCGGTGAACGCCTCGTGGCCCGGCGTATCCAGGAAGGTGATGATGCGGCCGTCCACCGTAACGGTGTAGGCGCCAATGTGCTGGGTGATACCGCCCGCCTCGCCCGACGTGACGTGCGAATGGCGGATGTAGTCCAGCAGCGAGGTCTTGCCGTGATCGACGTGGCCCATGATGGTAACCACCGGCGGACGGGGCTGGAGGTCCTCCTCCGCGTCCTCAAAGTCGGTCTCGGCCAGGTCGTCCTCGGCGGTCTTGGCCAGGTTCATCTCCAGCGTCACGCCAAAATCGCTGCACACGAGGCTTGCGGTATCGAAGTCCAGTTCGCTGTTGATATTGGCCATCACGCCCAGCAACAGAAGTTTCTTGAGAATCTCGCCCGCGGGCTTGCCGATGCGCTCGGTCAGGTCCTTGACGGTGATGGTTTCTGCGGTCATATACGCCTTTTCGATCTTGATGGGAGCCATGAGCTGCTGCGCGCTGGGCTTCTTGACGCGCGCGCGGCGACCTCCGCGCACCACATCGTCATCCAGCCCGTTGAAATTCTCGCGCGCGAGCTGCTTGCGGTTACGGGCCACACGTTCAGGATCGTGCTGGCGCACGTAGTTTTTCTTGTTGGGATCGTAGTTGCTGACGCGTTCCTTCTCAACGGAAGGCGTCATTTCTACCGCGGGCTTGCGTCCGCCCATCGGGGGGCGCGGACCGCCGGAGCGGTTGCCAAACCCGCCACCCATGGGACGGGGTCCGCCCTGACTGCCTGCGGGACGGCCATACGGGCCCTGCGGGTTCGCCGGGCGGCCATAGGGGCCCTGCGAATTTGCGGGACGGCCATAGGGACCCTGCGGATTTGCGGGACGGCCATAAGGACCCTGCGGATTTGCGGGGCGGCCATACGGGCCCTGCGGATTCGCGGGACGGCCATAAGGACCCTGCGGGTTCGCCGGGCGGCCGTAGGGACCCTGCGGATTTGCGGGACGGCCATACGGGCCCTGCGGGTTCG
>USFL01000058.1 GCA_900553905.1 uncultured Eubacteriales bacterium
TGCTCATGGAGCTGTGAACGCCGCGCGGACGGGAGGAACGCATGGATCATGAGCTTTTGATTCTGGGCGCGGGCCCCGGCGGCTATGAAGCAGCCATCCGCGCCGCGCAGCTGGGCCTGAACGTGGGCCTGATCGAGCGGGACGCGGTGGGGGGCACGTGTCTCAACCGCGGCTGCATCCCCACCAAGACGCTCCTGCACGACGCAGGCCCCGGCGCGGACTTCGCCGCCCTCGGCGCGCGCAAGGAGCAGGTGGTGTCCACGCTTCGTCAGGGCGTGGAAGGGCTGCTCAAAAAGCGCCGCGTGACGGTGTACCGCGGCACGGGCGTGCTCACCGGCGCCCATACCATCGAGGTGGGCGGGCAGGCGGTCACGGGTGAAAAGCTGCTGTTGGCCCCCGGCTCGCGCCCCGCACTGCCGCCGGTGGAGGGCATCGGTCTGGCCCTGACCTCGGACGACCTGCTGCGGGAGCCGCGGCCGCTCGACAGCCTGCTCATTCTGGGCGGCGGGGTGATCGGCGTGGAGATGGCGGCCTTCTATGCCGCAACCGGCACGAAGGTGACCATCGTGGAGGCGCAGGAGCGCTTGCTTCCGCAGATGGACCGCGAGATCTCCCAGAACCTGCAAATGATCTTCAAGCGTCAGGGACTGGCCGTGCATATGCGTGTCCTGGCGCGGCGCATCGCGGAAGGCAGCGAAGGCGTCGAGATGGAGCTGGACGGCGGTGAGACGCTTACCGCGTCTGCCGTGCTGGCCGCCGTGGGCCGCCGGCCCAACACCGACGGTCTGTGCGCGTCGGGCGTGGCGCTGGAGATGGAGCGCGGCTTTATCCGTGTGAACGAGCGCTTTGAAACCAGCCTGCCGGGCGTCTATGCCATCGGCGACGCCATTGGCGGGATGATGCTGGCGCATGCTGCCTCGGCACAGGGGCTTTCGGTCGTGCATGCGCTGGCGGGGGAGGAGGCGCCGCTGTGCCTTGACGCGATTCCCGCATGCGTGTACGTTTCGCCCGAAATCGCCTGCATAGGACTCACCCAGGCGGACTGCCAGCAGCGGGGCATCGAAGCCAAGGTGGGCAAGGCCCTCATGGGCGCGAACGGCCGCACGCTGATCGCAGGCGGTCAACGCGGCTTCATCAAGGTTGTGGCGGACGCGCAGGACGGCCGCGTGCTGGGCGCGCAGCTCATGTGCGAGCGCGCCACCGACATGATCGACTCCTTCACTGTGGCCATTGCCAACGGCCTGACCGCCGCGCAGCTCATGCGCGCCGTGCGGCCGCATCCCACTTTCCTCGAGGCGGTGGGCGAGGCGCTGGACGCGCTGGAGGGCCGGGCCATCCATTCCTGACAGACAAAAAACAAAAGGCGCTTTCCGAGAACTTAGGGAAGCGCCTTTCTGCTAGGGCGTGGGCTTCATGAAGCGGCTTAAGCCGTTGACAGGCCGCGCCTCTTCCTGATGGCTGTCCTCCGGAGCTACGGCCAGCAGGTTGGTCAGCTCGCCGTCTTCCGGGCGATTCTCCGGCTTTGGGTCCAGCATACGGAGCACCGCATCCCGCAGCTCGGCGGGAAGCCCGGAGGAGAGGGCGATATCTCCCCCGGCGAGGGCCGCTTCATAGAGATACGTGTATTTCTGATGGTCAAAGGAGGGCAGCTCACCCGTCCATACGCGGTGAATCAGCGCGCCGAAGGCGAAGGTATCCAGCTTCGGTCCCAGAGGCGCATCCTGCCCGGCCATGCGCAGGAACGCCTCGGGCGAAAGGTAGACGGGGTCGCCCTCCAGGTCGCTCTGATTCTGCGGCGGATCATCCTTGAGAAAGCCGCTGTCCAGGTCGATCAGGCGAATGCGGTAGCCGGTCGGCCGTTTGAGCAAAAGCACATGGTCGGGCTTGAGGTCCGCGTGCACCACGCCCTGCGTGTGCAGGCGCTGCAGGCACAGCGCCAGGTCGGAGAGAATCTGTCGCCTGGCGCGCTCATCCAGCGCCGACGCGTCGTCCGCGGTCAGGTCGGAGGGGAACACCGCCTCGCTGGCGGCATAGTAACGCCGCTCAAAGCGGAAGAAATCCAGCACGGGCACCAGCGTATCCCCAATCACGCAGGAAAGCGCGGCATAGAGCCGTTGCTTCTGCCCCTCGAAAACCTCGCAGCGCTCGCGCTGGCGGCAGCCCAGCGGCGTTGCGGGGTCTGCCGGATAGACGGGGGAGAGGAACTGCTTGAGAAAATACTTTTCCAGCCCGCGCGCGGCGATGCACCAGCGGGCGCTGCCGCTGCCCACGGTCCGCAGAGGCGTGAGCGGTCTATATCCGCCAATCAAAGCGCTCATCCCGTCCCCCCTCCGTCCAGTCATACTCCGTGCGGTATTCCTGCCATTTTCCCCGCGCAAAGTCCACATTCCGCCGCTTCCTGCGCACGGGGGTTATGAAGCGTTTCTGCAAAAGCGCGCGCCGGGCCGCGAACGCCTCCCGCGCCGCGTCGATGCCTTCAAACCCAAGCGGGGCCAGGAGCACCGTCGCGTCGTCGTGCGCGGCTTTTTTCAGCTGGTTCAGCAGTCGCCGCTCCCAGCTGTCCCAGTCGGCGCTGGCGCGCAGAGTATCGAGCAGGAGCATTTCAAACTCCATAGGCGTAGGCAGGCAGCTGAAGGCCCCGTCGGTCGCCACGACCAGCACGCAGGGTTTGAGCACGCGCAGGCGGCGAAGGCTCACCGCCACGGGCGCGTCGGCGCTGACCAGCGCGCTCAGGGGACGGTCACGGTACAGGCTTTCGAAGGGGTCCGGGTCCCCGCGCAGGTGATCGCGGGTACATTGGTGCAGCCCGGTTGCGTCCAGCACATAGCCCCGGCTGTCGCCTGCCCAGAGAAAGCACAGGTCGCTGGCAAAGGAAAGGTCGGAGGAGATAGCCGCGCACAGCGTGGTCGGCAGGCTGCGCTGCATGCTGCCCACGATGCGCGAACCGGCGGGGCAATGCTTCTGGGCGAAGCTGCAAAACAGGCTTTCCAGCTCGCCTGACAGCTCGCGGCACAGCAGCTCGCTCTCCTCTTTGGAAGCAGGCATGGGCGGACGCTCGCCCGCCCATGCGGAGAGGGCGTGCGTGGCCAGCCGTGCGCCGGCAAACGCGCCGGTGTGATCGCCAAGGGTTTCATAGCGGCGGCTGCCAAGTCCGCCGCATCCGTCCGCCACGCACAATAGCGCGCCCTGGACAGTGGCGCGCATGCAAAAGCTGTCCTCCCCGGAGCCGGGCAGAACAGCGTATTGGGCACGAAGCAGGCGCTGGGACACGGGCGGCGCTCCCTTCCGCGTCAAATGGTGTTGCAAACGGCGTCCAGCACCTGCCGGTATTCCACATCCAGCAGCCCTTCACTGACCGTTTGCACATGAATGACCTGTCCCCATTCAGAGGAGATGCGGTTCCAGGAGGGCGCGTCCGGCGCAAAGATCAGCAGGCGCTTGGCGTTTTCGTCCATGCTGCCCCCCAGCTGCTCGTCCTCCCACCACAGGCTCAGCTCGTCAAAATCCTTGGCCATGCCCTCCGGATACCAGGGCGCGATTTTCCCATGGCCCAGGTCGTGCGTGGGCGCATCCGACCACATGACGATAATATGGCGCTTCTTCACGCCCTCGCGCGTCCAGTCGCTGCGGATGGCATAGGCCAGCGCCTCCAGCCCATCCTCCGGGATATCGCCGCCGCCCTTGGCGGTGATGCCGTTGACGCAGTCGTACAGCATCTGCGCCTGATCGGGCAACACAAAAAAGTCGCTGCTGAGCATGGCGTCGTCGCCGTCGGCCACGTAATCGCGGAAGGCGATTACCCGCACGCGCAGCTGGTCGATCACCTTGTGCTTCTTTTCCATTTCCGCCACGATGTCGCGGTAGAGGTTGAGCGCATTTTGCTTCACCAGATCCAGCACGTGGCGCATGCTGCCTGTGGCGTCGATGCAAAAGACCATATCGACATGGTAGGTCAGTTTATACCCTTCCAAACCGATCGAGCCTCCCTCAAAAAAGCGTTCTTCTCTCAAAAGGATTCTGCGTCAGCCCGTATTTTCCTGCCGAATGGGAAGGAAAAGCGGCGACGGAGCACGAAATATTTTCTGAATAAGATGCTTGACGATGAAAGGATCAGGGCGATGAAGGTACGCAGGACCATCGGCGGTGCGCTGTTTGGCATTGGCTGTGCGGTTACGTTTGTAGGAATCTTGGCGACGGTGTTGCCCATGGTTCAGAACGACCAGTTGCAGCTGGTGCTGTCTTCGTTTGAAATGCCATCGGGGAATCTTATCGTCAGCGCCGTCAATGGAGCGATGACCTATGCGCTGCATCATTGCTATGGGGTGCTGCTGTGCGGCATCGCAATGATGGCGGTGGGGATGGGCATTCTGCTCCATCGCCCGCGCCGCCGCCCCGCCCGCCGCAGGGCGCCCTCGCCTTATAGCCGCCCGGCGTCTGCGCCCGCAGCCAAACCCGTATGGCCGGAGGAGGATGCCGACTGGTCGGCATGGAAGCCGCGGGAAGCGAGAACCAACCCCTTTGCGGGGGCGATTTATGAGGACCTTCCCCCCCGTACACCGTCTCCGGCGGTGCCGACGGCCTACACGCCGCCGCCCATTCTGCCGCCCTCCAATGCCGAGGATGAACCCTCGCCCTATGCCCGGCCCTTTGCAGAGCCGCCTGCGCCGCCCCCCGTGGCTGAGCCTGCTGATGCAGAGCCTTTCTTTGCAACACCGTCTGTGGGGGAGCGGTCATCCACGCCGGAGTCGTCAGCGCCGCCTGCTGTGGAGCCTCCCTCCGCGGCACAGGCCGTGCAGGAGCCGACGGCAGCGTCTACGTCATTTGCCGTTTCGGGGATGGACACAGCTCCCTCTGTTCCCGTCCCGCCCGCGCCGTCGGCCGTACCTGCCCATACCGAGGCTGGCACGCCCAGCCAGAGCGGATCACGTGTGATGATTCGCTCCACCATTGCGGCCAGGGCGGAAAAGTCCGCCCCGGAGCCTACAGCCCCCGCACCGCCCGCGTCGCGCAAGGTGGTGCTGGACGGCATCGCCTACGAGCCCAACGAGCCTCCGGAAGAGGAGGCCGCGCCGCCCGTATCCTCCCGAATCCGCAGCACGATGGGCAAGCACACGGTATAAACGCAGAGCTGAATAAGGAAAGGGGCCGCCTCGCTGCGGCCCCTTCATGATGCCGGAAAAAACCCGCGAGGTCGATTCCGGCATGCAAATGCGGCGTCCGGATGAACCGGACGCCGCGGGTTTGTGTTACGGGTTGAGCAAGGTGTCGAGAAGCTCCATACCGGCATCGTTCGTGCCATCATCATTGACCACGGTTTCGGTGGTATTGACCGTTTCAGTCGTTTGTGCTTCCTTGACCTGCAGGTTCATGGTGGAGAAGTTGTTCGCGTCCGACTTCAGCGTGGCCGTCAACGTGAGGGAAGTAGCGGTTTCATCCACAGCGACGGTCAAGAGGCCGCTGGCGCTGATACTGGTTTCCTTTGACTTGGCGCCGGACAACGTCCACAGAATGGGGTAGGCCTCGACGTTGTCGCTATCATACACGATGGCCTGATCGTTCATCAGAGCAGTCAGCTGTAGGGTCTTGCCCTTGGTAACGGAACTCTTCGACTGAATGGTCAGCACGGCCGCGGCGGGAGCCTGAGGTTCAGGCTCCGCCACAGGTTCCTGCACGGGTTCGGTGTAAGTCTCCTGCACGGGCTCGGTGTAGGTCTGCGTCTGGGAAACAGCCGGCTCTTCCTGGAGTGTGTCCATATTATTGTCGCTGGGGAGCAGGTCTAAGGTAGAGGCGCTGGGATTGGTCACAGAAATCGTAATGGAGTTGCTTGTAGCAGTGGCGCCGCTGCCATCCTTTACGATCACCCAGAGGCCCAAGGGGCTCTTTGCCTCGTCGTCGGCGACCAGTTCATAGCTCCAGGTGCTGGCATCGCTATATGTGCCGCCGCCGTCCCAGCTATACTGGTAGTTGCCGTCTCCCCCCGTGGCGTTCGCGGTGAGCGAGATTGTCTCTCCCACTCTCATGCTGGGAGCCCCGCCCGAGAGCGTAACGCTTAAGGCTTGGGGATCGGGAACGACGGGAGTGGAGCCGGAGACGTTGAGCGTTATGGTCGCTTCCGCGGTGTGGTCTGAGGTACCTTCGCCGCTGTTGTAGGTCACGGTTACTTTGGTGGAGTAGGGACCCGCGGGCAGATCAGCCTTGGGAGTGACATACCAGGAGGAGGCGTCGCTCTGGTTGGCGGGGATCTTGCTGGAACCATCTCCGTTGACGGTAAAGTAATTATTGGTATCGTTGATGGCCACTTGCCTGATGGCGGCATCGAAGGCGGAGGTGTTCCGGATGGTGATCGGGATGTTCTCCAGCTTACCGACCGTCTGCGTCACGGTCGCACCATCCACCGACAGGGTTGCCTCGGCAGGCGCGCTGCCTTCGCTTACAGTCAGAGTGACCCGTGCGGTCGCGGGAGCGGCGCCGTTATAGGTGACGGTGATCTGGCCGGTATAGGTCCCGGCGGAGAGCCCGGAGACGGGCTGGACGGTCCAGGTGGTATCGGTCGCGTCGGCGGCAATATTCGTGCTGCCGGTGGTGTTGACGGTAAAGTTCTTCGAGTCGACGCTGACATCGGTAATGGTGGCGGTCACGTCGCCCGTGTTCTCAATGGAGATGGCGGCGGCGCCGGGCGTGCTGCCCTCGGCCACGGAGCCAAAGTTCACGTTGCCCACGGTCAGGCTGGGAGTGCCGGCGGTGGCGGAAACGGTGAAGGTCACGTCCGCCTGCGCGGTCTTGCCGTTGTCATAGGTCAGCACCAGCGTCGCGCTATAGGTGCCTTCGCTCAGACCGAGATTGGGAATCACGGTGTAGGTGGAGCTGTCCTTATCACCGGCCTTAATGGTCGCCGCACCGCCGCTCAAAGCGAAGCTCGCATGATTTTTGCCGGAAAGCGTGGCGCTGGTGACGTTTACGTCAGCCGCACCAGTGTTGGTGACGGTAAAAACCTTTTCGGGCGCCGTCCGATAGCCTTCCTGGACCGGATCGAAGGTCAGATTGCCGATGACAAGTTCGGAGACAGGCGCGGGAGTAGATTCGTTCACAATGAAGGTTACGGGGGCTTTGGCACTGCGCCCGTCATCATAGTTCACGGTGATGTTTGCGAGATATTTGGCGGCGGCAAGATTCGCTTTGGGCTGGATGGTCCAGGAGGTGTCGGTTGCGCCGACCGCAATCTGCTTGTTACCTTCGGTGATGACAAAGTCAGAGCTGTCCGAGTTGACACTGGTGATGTTGGCGGTAGCACTGCCGGTGTTGGTGATGGTCAGAGCCTTTGCGGCAGGCTGCTCGTAGCCCACGACCACTTCGTCGAACGTGGGCACGACAATGCCAAGGAGAGGCGCCTTGACCACGACGGTAGCCGTCTGGCTGGAGGTGTCGGTGCCGGTGTAGGAGCCGGTGCCCGTCACGGTGACGCTCAGCTTGTGGCCCTGATCCTCGGCGGCCACGGTGTAGCTGGCGGCAGTCGCGCCGGAGATGGCCGCGCCGTCACGGTTCCACTGATAGGTCACGGTGGCCTGCGCCGGGCTGGGCACGGCGGTCAGCTTGTCGCCCACGGAGGGAGCAGCGCCCACGGTGGGATTGCTGTCGTTGCGGATGACGACGTCGGCGATCGCCCTGGAGGCGCTCACGGCGGCGGTCAAACCGCTGCTCTTGGTGCCGCTGTATACGCCTGTGCCGGTGACGATCAATTCGATCTGCTTGCCGACGTCATTGGCGGTGACGGTGTAGGTGGCCGCATTGCTCACCTGATAGCCGCCCACCTTCCAGGCGTAGATTACGCTGGCTCCGGCCGGGTTGAGGGTGGCGGTCATCACGTCGCCCACGACGGGCGCGATGGTGTTGAGCGTCACGCCCGTCAGCACGGTGTTGCTGACCACGGCGTTGGTCGCCGCGCTGGTGACGGTGCCCTTGTAGGAACCCGTGCCCGTTACGCGCAGCTGGATGGTCTTGCCCACGTCGTTGGCGTCCACGGTATAGGTGGTGTTGGTGCTCTTGA
>USFL01000059.1 GCA_900553905.1 uncultured Eubacteriales bacterium
GGTGCAAGATGAACGCAGTGATGAATCAGGTGATCGCGTGGCTGGCCGGATTTGAAGGCGTCGAAGGGGCGCAGCGCATAACGCCGGACCTTCTGGAGGACGGCGACATGAGCCTGAGCGACCTGCCGGAGGACAGCGTGACCATCTATGTGGACGGCACACGGGATGTGACCGCCTATGCGATGTTCCGCCTCCGCCACGGGGTAAAGACCCACGGCGAGCGCATGGAGGCGCAGGAGCTGCTGGATACATTCGAGCGGGAGGTATGGCGGCGTAACCTTCGCCGCGACCTGCCGGAGGGAGACGCCCGCACGCAGTTCCAGAGCGTGACCGTCAGCCAGAGCCCGTACATGCTGGAAACCGACGGCGATACCGCCGTGTTCCAGTTCAGCCTTGAAATCAACTATGTGCAGGCTGTATGAGCTTGACAGCCTGCGGATAATGCGGGTATGATACGGATGCGCGGGCAACCGCGCCGGTGCAGAGGGTTCACCAAGATCCTGAAAGGGAAGGAGGTGAAGCCTGTGTTGCAAATGCTTTTTGAGGTACTCAACATCCTGCTGGCCGCTGCCATGGCAACGTACATCGGATGGCTGATGAACAAAAAAAGAAACGGCCACGATGAGCAAGATCGTGACCGCTAAACAGCAGAGGTAAAGGTTCAACCCTCTGCACCGTTACAATATCACAGCCGCATGGAAAAGTCAAGCCGCCCGCGTACCGCCGGAGCGGCTTTTACATACCCAAAAAAAACGAATGGAGGAAAAAGATTATGGCCAAAAAGCGTATGGCGTGGGAGACCGCGCATTATCTGGGCGTGGTGGCTGCGCCCGAAACCGAGGACATCTATCTGCTTGGCGTGGGCATCAAGAGCCTGAACCGCTCGCCTTCTCCCAAGACGACCACGGACGCCTACATCAATGAAAAGAACGGATCGCCCACCATCACGGGCTATGACAACAGCTTCGCACTCAACTATGACGACATCGTGGACGATGACGCCGTCAAGGCGTTGCAGCGGGTGGCAGACGACCAGCTCACGGGCACGGACGCGGAGTTTTATTACTACCGCGTGGATCTGCTGGCCGAGGCTGAAGCAGGCGCCTATCCCGCGCGGCGCTATCGCGTTGCGTGCGAGCCCGGCGACGAGACCAACGAGGCCGCAAGCGTTGTGACTGCAAGCTGCACCTTGCGCCAAATCGGGGATCTCGAAAAAGGTACGTTCAACACGTCCACCAAGACGTTTACTCCCGATTCGGAGGCATGACGGACGACGGCGCGCCATGTGTTCTTGCTGCATGGCGCGCCGTCTGTGAAACTTAGGAGGAGCTAAACCAATGAAAGAAATGACCATCAGAGTGCCCGAGCCCGTGAAGCTCAAGATCAACGGGCATATCTTCCAGCTTCAGAAAAGCGACGTTGAGATCCTGCACATGGTTCAGGACGCCAAACGCAAATACGAAGGCAGGAATATTTCCGGCGTAGATGGCGCGCTGGAAGCGGCCGGCGACCTGCAGAGGATGATCGACGGCATTCTTGGCAAGGGCGCTACCCGAAAGCTGAGCGGTTGCGACAGGCCCGGCCTTGCTTTTTCCTACCACATGCTGACGGAGATCGCGCAGGGCGCGGTTGAGGCCTGTGCACAGGCGCTGGAAGAGGCGTATGCATGAGTTTTCTCTGTCGCACATTCCCCGGAAGGCCTGGCCGGGGGCTGTTTTCGGTGAAAACGGACAGAGCTATGAGGTAGATGCGGATTTTCGCACGGTGCTCAAGTGCCTGCGCGTGCTCAGGGATGAGGACATACGGGAACGCGACCGGCTCTATTTGTTGAAACAGTGGTTTTTCCGGGGGCAGGATGTGCCTGGAGGGCTTGAAAAGTTCATCGGTTTTGCCTTCGGGGAGTGCAGGGAGCCGTCAGGGCAGCCGCGCATGATGGACTTTGAGCAGGACGCCGATGCGATCTACGCATCTTTTCTGATGGCTTATGGCATGGACCTGACGGAAATACCGTTCCTGCACTGGTACAAGTTTCTCGTGCTTCTTCGTCTGCTTGGTGAGGACACGCCGCTGGAAAAGCGAATTGCGCTTCGCGGAATGGATACATCCAAACTCAAGGGGGAAGCGCGTATCAGGGCCGAGCGGGCACAGCAGGCTGTGGCGCTAAGGGAGCCTGCAAGCGCAAGGGAAGAAGCCATGCGACAGGAAATCACCCGCGCGCTGGAAGAGGGAAAGGACCCGTCGGAGATCATTCGCAGGATGGGAGGCGATGAGGATGCCGGTTGACGGAACGCTGATCTTTGATACGGAAATCGACAGATCAGGGATTGAGAAGGGGTCAAAACTTGCAAAGAGCGACCTTGAAAAGCTCGGAACGCAGGTAAAGGATATTTTTTCATCCAAAAACTTAACCTCCGGGCTGGCAGATCTGGGCGGGAAGCTGGTTGGCGCGTTTGCCTTTGCCAAGCTGGCGCAAGGGCTGGGGCAGGTAACAACCGCCGCCATCAAATACAACGCGCAGATGGAAGCATACCAAACCAACTTTTCCGTCATGCTTGGGGACGAGGCAAAGGGCGTGGAGTATGTCGCGCAGCTTCGGGAAAAAGCAGCCAAGACACCCTTTGGCATGGAGGATCTGGCCAGCGCAGCGCAGACCATGCTTTCCTTTGGCATGGACGCTGAAAATGCCAATACGGCCATGGACCGTCTTGGGGACATCGCGCTTGGCAACAAGGACAAATTCCAGAGCCTTTCCCTTGCGTTTTCTCAGATCAGCGCAGCCGGCAAGCTGACGGGAGAGGACCTTTTGCAAATGGTGAACGCGGGCTTCAACCCGCTCAACACCCTTGCGGAAAAAACCGGCACTAGTCTGGGCGATCTCAAGGACGTGATGAGCGGCGGAAAGGGGTCCGCCGCGTTTCGCAAGCAGATGAAGGACGCCCAGAACGAGGTGAAGAAGCTCGGCGCCGGGGCCAGCGAGGGCGCCAAGCTGCTTGCCCAGATCGGACAGGAAGGCATGATCTCGGCCGAGATGGTGGGCAAGGCGATGGAGATCGAAACCAGCCCCGGCGGCCGCTTCTACGACGGAATGGAGAACGCCAGCAAAACGCTTGAGGGGCAGTTTTCAACGCTCAAGGACAACTCCATGCAGCTTGTTGGAAACATTTTCAGTCCCATCAGCGATGCGCTGAGCGGTGTGATTCTTCCGGCCGCAAACGGTGTGATCGATGCGCTGAACGGGTTGTTCGAGGACAAGAGTTTCAAAGTGGAGGCAAAGGCCGAGGTAGAAGCTGCAAAATCCGACCTCAATAGCCTTGACGAGGACGTGAAGAAGCTCAAGGAAAAATTCCTACAGGAGCAAATCACGATCAATATCAACACCGATGCTGCCAAGGGCGTGGCTTCTGAGCTTCAAGACATGTTTGAGGTGGAGCCGCGTTTGAAGGACTGGTCAGAGGAAGATAAAGAAAAGGCGTTTGCCATTATCGATGAATTGAACGCGCTTCTCCCGGAATTCGACTACACGCCGGATGAGCAAGGGCTGAAACAGCTACAGGAAGCTCTCAAAGAGGAGGGCGGCTCGGTTGACGCGCTGATTGAAAAGTACAGGGAGCTCGCCCAGCTGCGCAACCTTGACAGCTTCGTCGGCGGGCTGAAGGGACAGCTTACCGACGCGCAGACAAATGCGCTGTTTCTGGCACAGAAAAAGTCGGAATTCGAGGGCGATAAAGAGATGAGCGACCGTTATGCTCAGGCGTATGAGTATCTTGTCCAGAAGAGCCTGATGGGGCCGGATGCGACTTGGAACGGAGCCGCCGGCGAGCTCTACAAACTTGTTAGCGGAGCTTCGATTGGCGCCAATGATCTGACAGATATTGATACTGATACGATCAGCGGCATTCTGGACATTTTTGGGGCTTTTTCGGAGCTCGGAGGCAACCTTGGAGATCTTGAGCAAATGGACCCGGAGGGGATTGACCTTTCGAAACTTGTCGACGCAGCTGGAAACCTGAAAGGGAGCGAAGAAATCGTCGGAGACCCGGAGGCAATCATGTCGCTTTATAACGCACTGATTGCGCTGAGTGATGCATCGCAAGAGAAGGCTGAAGAGGAATCCGAAAAGAGGAAGGCGTTTGAGGCGGAAATTGCATCCATTCAGACGCAGTTGGACGCGGCGTTGGAAACCGTCGCCGGTCTTCAAAAAGACGTAACGACCGGCGAAACCATGCAGCAGAGACTGGAAGAGGGAATGACCTATCAGGAGATGATGGAAAACATCACTTCCGATCCATACGTAGTGACGGTGGAAAGCGACGATCAAGCGACCGGGACCATTGATAACGTTCGTCAATCGCTCGACAATCTCGATGGCAAAACCGCCAATACATCCATTCGTGTAACTGTCACGAAAATTTTAGACGGCGACGTGGATGGCTCCCATGCCAGCGGCCTTGACCGCGTGCCCTTTGACGGGTACATCGCAAGGCTTCATGAAGGCGAAGCGGTGCTCACGAGGTCAGAGGCCAGCCTGTGGCGTGCCGGGAAAACAGCCGCGCAGGGAGGCGGTGGCATGTTGGGTGACGCTGGCGCCAGCTTCCAGCAGGTGAACAACTTTAACGTCCCGGTGCAGACGCCGGACGAGTTCGCCAAGACCATGCGCCTGTATGCCACCTATGGATTGGAAGGGGTGATCTGATGGAAACCAGCCGGGCCAATGTGCTCATCCACCGCAGCGATGGGCAGACCTTTGCCATGGATGACCGACCCATGGGGCTGCTTGAACTTGAGGGCGTGGACGCGCCCGCCATGGAGGTATTCACCGAGAAAAACGCCGTGGGCGACGGCGACACGGTGACGGGCAGCCGCGTGGCGGCAAGGGACATCACCATCCGGGCCAAATCGCGCGGGGGCATCAAAAACGCCATTCTGCGCGCCCGGGCGGTGGTGTTTTTTGATCCGCAATACACCTACGACGTGGATATCAGCTACGACGGCGTGACCCGCACCGCGCGGGACTGCCGTCTGAAGGCCGTGGCCATCCCGTCGGGCAGCCTGTATCAGCCGCTTGACATCACGGCCACGTTCCTGTGCCCCTATGGGTATCTGGACGGCGAGGGCGGCATGGATGGCGTGGACCTCAACAGCATCACCCCACGGCTTGGGTGGCCGTATGTGTCGATGATGAAGGACGGCGTGCTCGGTGCCACAGCGAGCGGCGAGCAGGCTGCCGCAGCGCCAGGCGCGGACGCCACCGGCATGCTGTTCGGCGTGTACAACTACGACAAAACCGTGGTCATCCACAACCGGGGAAGCGCCCCCACCTGGGTGCGCGGCGTGTTTACCGCCATGGGGCCGGGCACGGTGCAAAACCCCAAACTGATTCACGGGGACGCCTTCGTGCGCGTGCTGTACACCATGAATCCCGGCGACGTGGTGGACATTGACACCGAAAAGCGCGTCGTGCGCATCAACGGGGTGAACGCCCTGAACAAAATCGACAAGGCGAGCAGCTTTGGCGGCATGCGCGTGGACCCCGGCTACAGCGTGATCGGCTTCGACGCCGACACCAACCCGGATCAGCTCAGCGCGCGGGTATACTTCCAGATAAGGTATTTGGGGGTATAAGGTATGGAGATAGCCGGTCTTGACAAGAATCTCGAAACACTTAGCTATTTCCAGTACCTGAACCTGCAATGGAAGCGGCGATACTACGAGCCGGGCAGCTTTTCCATGCGCATTCTGGCGGCGGACTATGACCCGCGCGTGAAATTCCTCTACACGCCGGATCGCCCGGAGGTGGGCATGGTGGAAAAGGTGGACTACGAGCGCACGGCGCAGGGCGAGTTTGTGCAGCTGAGCGGATCTTTTCTTGAGGCGCTGTACAACCGCATCTACGCCTATCCGCACATCAAGGGGAAGCACACGCTGGCGGCGCTTCTGGCGTATGCAAATCATCCCTGGTATGCGCTGGACCTATACACCGTCCAGCCGGACGCAGGAGCCTTTGCCGCGACCGAGGTGGATGTGTCCTGGCAGAACGACACCATCACCGACTGTCTCTATTCCACGCTGAAAACCATCGAATTGAGCTGGCGGTTTGCGCTGGACCCGAATACGGGCGTCCTTGCGATGCGCGTATGGCAGGGGTTGGACCGGACGCAGGCGCAGGAGGAAAACGCCTTCGCCCTGTTTTCCGACGACAGCCATCATGTGACCGAGTTTTCCTACACCGAGGATGAAAGCGGCTACAAAAACCATGCCGTGGTGTTCTACGGCAGCGACTCCATCGGCGATCCCTACCGGCACGACGTGTACACCGCAAACTGGCAGACCGAGGGCCGCCGCTGGCTGATGATGAACGTGGACGATGACCTGACCGAGCAGGAGCGTACCCAGAAGGCGCACGACGAGCTGAAAAAGTATCCCATCGTGCAGAGCGCCGACATCGAAGTGATCCAGAGCGGGCTTTTGTACCGGAAGGACTACGACCTGGGCGACAAGTGCGACGTGGTGTGCCACCGGCTGGGCAAGAGCTTTGCGACGCGCATCACGGGCGTGAACGAGGTGTTCAAGGCCGGGCAGCACAGCGTGAGCCTGACCTTCGGCGAGAGCGCCAGCACGGTCTACCAGCGCGTGGCGCGGCATGGCCGGGGCGACGTCCGCGGGTACGAGCTGCCCAAGATCACGTCCAGAAGGGTGCGCATCCTGATGCCGGGGAACGACTGGCAGACGGCGACGATCAACAGCCCAAAGACGGGGGTATAGCCTGGGCAGCTGCGCACAGGGGCCGCCGGGCGCCGGAGGGGCGCTTCGCCGCCATCGGGGATCGCGGCGCATGGACTGCCCGCATCCCTGCGATCGTTTTTTCAACCACTCACACAAATGGAGGTGCATTGATTCTCATGTTTTCCCTACCCTTTGACAGCAAGATCACCGGTTACGATTCCAACGGCATCCCGCAATACGACCGGGCCAGCGGCAGCGCGGAGTTTGCACGGCTGCTGGCGGCGTTCCTGACCAACGGCGTATTTGGCAGCGGCATGTTTGCCGTAACGGCCAAAACCGGCATGCAGGTGGAGGTGAGCGCGGGCAGCTGCGTGATAGGCGGGCGGTTCGGCTTTGCCATCGTGCCTGAGACGCTGACGGTTGCAGCGGACGTGCAGTACCCGCGCATCGACAGCGTGGTACTGCGCATGGACGTGGCCGAGCCGGTACGCGACATCCACCTTGAGGTACATCAGGGCACGCCCTCGCCCGCGCCGCAGGCCCCTGCCCTCACGCGCGACGGCACCGTGTGGGAGCTGGGGCTGGCCAACGTGCTCATCCCCGCAGGCAGCACCGCCATCGCCCAGGAGCGCATCACCGATACCCGGCTGGACACGAGCCGGTGCGGCATCGTGGCCGCCATCAACAGCAAGATCGACACCACCGCCCTCTACAACCAGATTCAGGCGGATCTGGCTTCCTTCAAGGGGACGGAGCAGGCGGGGTTTGAGGCGTGGCGCGAAAATGAACAGGCGGTGTTCGGCGCGTGGAAGGAAACGGAGCAGGCGGGGTTCGACGCGTGGAAGGAAACGGAGCAGTCGAGGTTCGGCGCGTGGAAGGAAACGGAGCAGAACGAATTTGAGGCATGGTTTGCCAATATCAAAGACATGCTCGAGGGCGACATTGTGGGCAACCTGCTTTCGCAGATTGAAGGCAAGGCGACCACGGCGACGTATTCCGCCACCCTCACCGCCGCGGGGTGGAGCGCCTCGGCGCCCTACACGCAGACCGCGTCCGCCGCGGGCGTGCTGGCTACGGACGATCCCTTCGTGGACGTGGACATGAGCGGCGCGTCGGGGTCCGCGCAGGGCGCGGCGCTCACCGAGGCGTGGGGGTTCGTGGGCCGCGTCACGGCGGGCAGCGGCAAGATCACGGCCTATTGCTACGAAGAAAAACCGGCGGTCAACCTGCCGGTCATTTTGAAGGTGGTG
>USFL01000060.1 GCA_900553905.1 uncultured Eubacteriales bacterium
ACAGGAATGCTTTCCAGCGGCCGGTACAAGCGTCTCCTCCCTCCACCGTGATAAATTGTTCCTGTAAACAGGTCGTGATAGAGCCCATCCGGAAGCCAGGCATCTGCGCTGGCGAGCCTGAGCTCCGGGGACATGGGAGAGGTAATGGGGACGGCGATCAACTGATTGCCGAAGAGATACTCGTTGGGTACCTGGTAGGCGGCATCCTCACGCGGCCATGCATAATACATGGGCTGAATGAGCGGTTCGCCAAGGCTGTGGCACCGCCAGTTCATGCTGTAGAGGTAGGGGAGAAGGCGGTGACGCAGCCTGAGAAACGCCGTCATGATGCCGCACACCTCAGGCCCATAGCGCCATGGCTCCTTGCCGTTAAACGGATTGGACGTGCTGTGCATGCGCAGAATCGGGGAAAAGACGCCGAACTGAAGCCATCTGGTTTGCAGCTCATCGTCACGCTTGCCATGCGCATGCCCTCCGATATCGTGACTCCACCACCCGTACCCAATGTTGGAAGCTGTCGCCGTAAAATAGGGCTGAAACTGCAGGGATCGCCAACTGATCACACTGTCGCCCGAGAAGCCTGCCGGATAACGGTGACTGCCCGCTCCCGCGTATCGGGACAGGATAAACGCCCGTCTGCCCTCGCGCACGGCATCCTGTGCATGAAAGTGATTGAGAAGCCACAGCGGGTCCATGCCTTCAATGGCACAGGCGCGCCCCTGCTGCCAGTCAATCCACCAGAAATCCACACCCTGCCGCTCCAGCGGGCGATGGAGCAGGTCAAAATATACCCGCCAGAACGCCCGGTTTCCCGGTTCAAAAGGAATCCGCTGACCGCGTGCAGCATCCCTTCCCAGCGCGGCCGCAGCCTGTGGATAGGCGACCTCGTGCGGCTGTATCCCCTCCGCGGGGTGCAGGTTGAGCGTTACCCTGAGTCCCTTCTGGTGAAGCGCCTTTAGAAACGCCGCCGGTTCGGGAAACAGCGCTTTGTCCCAGGTATAGCCCGTCCACCCCTTGTGGTCGGAGCCGTCGGAGCTGATGTGCCAATTCATGTCGATCACGGCCACGCTTAAAGGGATGCCGGACTTTTCAAACCGGTCCATGAGGGAGAGGTATTCTTCGGCCGTGTAGGCATGAAAACGGCTCCACCAGTTGCCCAGTGCATACCGCGGCAGCAGCGGCGTGGGCCCGCACAGGTGAAAGAAGTCCGCCAGCGCCTGCCGGTACGCATAGCCATAGCTGAAAAAATACAGATCCTGATGGCCCGGACGGGGCGGGTCAATCCAGCCGTCCTTTGTCAGCGCATAGGAAGCGCTGTCATCCAGCACGCTGTAGCCCTGGAGGCGGGAAAGGAGGCCGGGCTCCAGCGGCACCGGGCCGTCCGCCTCGTCCAGCGTGCGCGCCGTGCCGCCCAGGTTTTCGCAAAGCGCGTCCCCATAATGCCAGGTGCAGTAGATGCCCCGGCATTCGGAACGGTTTTCAATCCACAGCCCTCCGGGAGAAAACGGCTTTTCATCATAAAATACGTTCATGAACGCCGTTGAAAGCTCAATGCCGCGTTCCGTGCGCCACAGCCGGTGCTCAACCGGCGAGAAGTCCCGGTTTTGCACCCTCTGGGTAGGGCGGTCCTCAAAGACGCCGTCCGGCGCGTATTCCAGCCGAATAAGCTGCGGCGTCAGCAGCATCAGGCGGTACCGCTTTCCCCGGATCACGGTGGTCTGCCCGTTCATGGAACCTCCCCCGTTTCAGAATCAATAATGATAGGCTCGCCTTTTACGCTGAGCAGGCCGCCTTCCACCCATACCGGCTGGCGGCTCACCAGGTCGCAATAGCGCCCGTCCGGGAAGGGAACGCGCACGGGCGCGCTTGCTCCCTTCGTGCTGAAAACGCCCATCAGCCGACGGTCTCCCAGCACATACATGGCCCGAAGCATGCCGTTTCCGGCATCCTGGACGCTGTAGCCGCCCTCGGCCATCAGCGGATGGCTGCGCAACGCCCGCAGGGCACGAAGCAAAGAAGAAATGTTCTCGCCCGCATGCCAGTCGATGGGGTCCTTGTCAAACAGGCTGGGCCGGATTTCGCAGCCCGCCTCCTGTCCGTTGTAGATCAGCGTCATCCCCTTTTGAAAATAGAGGAACGCAAGCCAGTTGCGGCGCTGACGGGCATCCGGCACAAGGAAGACGGCGCGGGGACGGTCATGGTTTTCCAGAAAGCGCAGCTTGACATAGTTGTCCGGATAGAGATATTCCTGCCGGGAAAGGGCGGCGGCATAGGCCTCCAGCGGCTTTTCTCCGCACAGCAGGCTCACCCAGTCGTGATAGACGTCGTACTCGTAGCTCAGATCAAACGCCTGATAGATCTCGCTGTCCGACAGGCTGGTCATGCCCCGCGCACGGTTGTCCAGCGTGAAGGCGGGCTCCACCGACTCGCTCAGCCACAGGCAGTCCGGCTGCACCTGGCTTACCTCGCGCCGCGCGCGCAGCCAGAACTCCAGCGGCACGAGCGGCGCCACGTCGCAGCGAAAACCGTCCACCATGGATGCCCACATCTTGAGCGTTTCGATCTGGTAATCCCACAGTTCCGGATGGCTATAATCCAGATCAATGATGTCCGACCACTCGCCGATTCGATTGCCAAAGCTGCCGTCCGCCCTATGATAGAACCATTCGGGATGGTGCTGCGCCAGCCAGGAGTCCGGCGAGGTGTGGTTATAGACCACATCGATCATCAGGCGCATGCCCAGGCGGTGAACCTCGCCGGCCAGGCGCTCGAAATCCTGCATTGTGCCGTATTCCTCGTTGACGGCGCGATAATCCCGGATGGCATACGGGCTCCCAAGCGCCCCTTTTCTGCATGCCTTTCCGATGGGATGAATGGGCAGAAGCCAGAGAATATCCACCCCCAGATCCCGGATGCGCGTAAGGTCCTCCCGCACCTTTTCAAACGTGCCCTCCTTGCTGTACTGCCGTACATATACGCAGTACATCACCTGCTGGCGAAGTGCCTTGCTGGTATCCCAGGCCATGCTGCCGCCTCCTATTTCTTGTTGGTTTGATTTTTGTTTTTCTTCGCACAGCATTCCTTTTCCTGCCATCAGCCCTTGACCGCTGCCGAAGCGATGCCCTCCACAAACCGCTTCTGAAAGATCAGATAGCACAGAACCACCGGTACGATGGTGATAGCCGTCGCGGCAAACAACCCGGCGTAATCGGTGGAGTAGCGCCCGCTGAACATGTTGAGCGCTACGCTCAGCATGTTTTTGCTCTCCGTACGAATCATCAGGTACGGCCAGAGATAATCCTCCCAGGCCCAGAGAAACTGAAAAATGGCCAGGCTGGAAATGGTGTTTCCAAGCATGGGCAACATAATGCGGTGAAAGATGTAGCCGGCGCTGGCGCCATCCATCCGTGCCGCTTCCAGCAGCTCATCAGGGACAGTGGCACAGCTCTGGCGCATCAGAAAGATACCGAACGGCGTAAACAGGCTGGGGATGAGCAGGGCTCTCCAGGTGTCCAGCCATCCCAGCTGCTGCATCATGGTGTAGCGCGGGATGATCGTCACCACGCCCGGTACCATCATGGTCGCCAGAATGGCGCCGAAGAGCGCGTCGCGTCCACGAAAACGGTACTTGCACAGGACAAAGCCACTGATTGCGCTGGTGTAGAGCGTAAGCGCCGTCAGCAGCATGGCATAGGTCAGGCTGTTGGCGAAATACCGAAGAAAATTCATCTTCTCAAGCGCATTCAGATAATTTTCGAAAGAGGGGTGAAGGGGCAGAAAATGCTGCTCCAACGCGCTGATCTCGGAATTGGATTTAAAAGACGACGCAAGCATCCATAGAAAAGGCAGTATGGTGACGACGCTGCATGCAAGCAGCGCAGCATTCAGTGCGAGGGACTGGAACTTTCGTTTCTGCATCGTTGCGCCTCCTATGCCTTAACCCCGCCGCTAAACCGGAAGGACA
The DNA here is from genome assembly GCA_900553905.1 of uncultured Eubacteriales bacterium. Taxonomy (GTDB): domain Bacteria; phylum Bacillota; class Clostridia; order Christensenellales; family Aristaeellaceae; genus Limiplasma; species Limiplasma pullistercoris. Next base: position 3,965 of record USFL01000060.1, read on the forward strand.
GGGCCGTGAGCGCGGCGATGATCACAAAGAGAATAAAGGAGATGGCGGAAGCATAGCCAAAGTTGTATTTGACAAAGGCCTGATCGTAAATGATATAGGAAGCCAGATACGTCTTTGTGCCCGGGCCGCCCTGAGTGAGCACCATCACGGGGATATAGGTCTGAAAATAGGAGATCAGCGAGGTGATGACGATGAACACCATGGTGGGCTTCAGCAGAGGCAGGGTCAGAAAGGCGAAGCGCTGTATCGCGGAGGCGCCGTCCATCTCCGCGGCCTCGTAGCAATCGGCCGGCAGCGAATACAGACCGCCCAAGAGGATGACCACCGCATAGCCAAAATCCTTCCAGATGGTCAAAAGCAAAATGGCGCTCATGGCGTAGCGCGCATCGAAAAGCCAGTTGATTTTGGTTCCCAAAACCTGATTGATCAGGCCAAACTGCGGATCATACATGAATTTCCACACAAAGGCCACCGCCACCATCGGGGTGATGGTGGGCAGGTAATACAGCGTGCGGTACAATGACTGGCGGCGAATCAGCCGGGTGTGGAGGGCCAGGGCCAGCGCCATGCCGATGACCAGCCGGGCGGCCACCGCAACCGCCGCAAACAGCGCCGTATTGCCCATGGACTGCCAGAACAGGCTGCTGCGAAACACCATCTGCCAGTTTTGCAGGCCGATGAAGCGGTACTGTCCCTTCAGCGGATTCCAAAGATGAAAGCTGCCTACGAAGGCCATGAGAATGGGAATGAGATAGAAAACCGAAAAAAACGCAATCAGTCCTGCGACGACCGTGTTGCGCAGGACGATTTCGCTACGGCTTTGCAGCGGATGGATCCTGAGTCTGCGCGCCATCAGGCGGGCGCCTCCCTTCCCCAAAAGGGCCGGTGGGAGGGGTAAACCCACCGGCCCATGTGGTTATGGCAATGATCGCTCACTTCGCTTCGTCCGCGTACTGGTATTGCGGCTCGACGGAAACAAATTCGCTCATTGCCAGCTCCTCATTGCAAAGGTCCTCGGCGTTTTGCAGGGCGGTTTCGACATCCTCGCCGTTGTAGAAGATGTTTTCCAGTGCGATCTTCATGTTGTTTTCAACGGCGCTGGGCATGGGGCCGGGCCAGATGTAACGGTCGATGTGCTCGGCCAGCACCGCGATGCTCGACACGCTGAGGATGTCCTCGTCCTGCGCCAGAGACCGCTTGGCCGGGAAGACGGAGTTGGCCAGGCAGAACTCCTTTTGGAGCGCGTCGTTGGCCAGGAAGAAGCGCACGATATCCTGGGCTACCGCCTGCTGATCGGCGGGCGCGTTTTTGTTAATGCCAAAGGTGGACTCGCCGTTGTAGCGGTGATAGGCATAGGGCACGTCCTCGGTAGGGGTGGGAATTTCAAAGCTGCCGAAGTCGGTTTCGGGCCACAGGCTCTTGAACAGATTGTGCATGAAGCCCCAGCCCAGGTACATGGCCACCATGCCCTGGCCAAAGTTGTCGCCGGAGTTGTTGCCGAAATTATAGTCGCCGCTGCCGTCCACCTCATAGATGTCCTTCATGCGGTTGACGACCGTGCGGATGGCTTCGTTGTTGAAAGTTACCTTGTTGTCCTCCGTAAACAGATTCTGCCCATACTGGTACTGCATACCCAGCACATCGCCCTGGGCGCCGCCGTTAAAGCTGAATCCCGCCTGTACCAGCTCGCCGTTTTCATCGCGGATGGTCAGCTTTTTGGCTACCTCGCGGAACTGGTCCCACGTCTTGGGAATGTCGGCCTCGGTCAGTCCGGCTGCATCCCACATGGCCTTGTTGTAATACATGGTGGCCGTCATCATGCCATAGTCCGTGTAGTAGACGTTACCGTCGATTTCATGTGCGGAAACGCCAACAAAATCGGCTTCCAGGTCCTCCAGCGGAATATCATAGGGCGCCAGATAACTGATCAGGTTTTCATGATAGCTGTTGTGTACATTGAAGATGGCGGGACCATCTGTGCCCTGCAGGGCCAGAGGGAGCTTTGTCCAGTAGTCTTCATAGGGGTTTTCCACAAGCGTGATCTTCACATTGGGATGAATGGCCGTATATTCGTCCACCACTGCCTGAAACAGGTTGGCCGCGCCCGTCCAATACCAGAATTCAATGGCGATGTCCTCACCGTTGTTGACCGGAGCGGAGGGGTCGTATTGAATGGCGCTTCCGATGACTGCGCCGCCTTCGGCCATGGCAACGCCCATGGTCATCAGCAGGGTCAGGGAAAGCAGCAGGGAAATCATACGCCTTAGATTTTTCTTCATCACAAAATCTTCCCTTCCGTTATTTTTCTTTCCGCATGACTAGTATAGCGGTAAACTTAATTCTATTATAGTCATCCGTGCTGCGTTGTCAATAGAGAAATCAAAAAATAGACGATAGAATTGAACCATACGTTTCATTTGCAACATTATTCAGACAAAATAAGATAAGTTTATTAAACTTCATCCGGTTGAGCCTGCGGAACTTCACGGTGAATTATTCCAATTTTATATTGCAATTGTTTTGAGAAGTATGCTACTATGGTTTATAAACCTTTGTGAGGAGGATGGCTGTGGTTACGCTTAAGGACATCGCGCGCGAGGCCAACGTAAGCGTCATGACGGTTTCCAACGTTGTCAACGGCAACCTGTCCAAGGTATCCAAAGAGAAAGCGGCACAGATTCAGGAAATCATCCGGCGGCGCAACTATGTGCAAAACGCCAGCGCGCGCAACCTTGCCAAGGCCAATTCCAATATCGTGGCTATCATGCTGCGCAATATCGGCAATGAAAACGCGCTGAGCGGGCCGCACAACGCGGCGCTGGTGGGACAGATGATCCGGTTGCTTCAGGCAGGCGGCTTTTATGCGATGGTCAGCCTAGTTGAAAACAAGGCCGACATTGCAAAAACCCTGCGTGCCTGGAATGTGCGGGGAGCCGTTTTTCTGGGAATGTTCGATGATGAGATCGAGCAGATCTATGCCGCCTCCAAGGCTCCCATGGTATTTGTGGACAGCTACAGCAACATGCGCCGGATTTGCAGCGTAGGCATTGATGACTACCGGGGCGGACGGCTGGCGGCCCGCTGCCTGGCCGAGCATGGTCATACCCGGCTTGCCTTTGCCGGACCTGCGCAGCACGCCACCGGTGTTATCCAGCAACGCCTTGCCGGATTTATGGATGAACTGGCTGCCCGCGGCCTCACGCTGGAACCAGAGCATCGGATTGTTGTGGAATCCGACAGCGACCCGCACGCAATTTGCGCTGCGACAGATGCGCTGTGCGCCATGGCTGGAAGCATAACGGGCGTCTTTGTAACAAGCGATCAACTCGCCATGGGGCTGATGGGCGCGCTGGCAGAGCGCGGGTATTCCATTCCCCGTGATCTATCGGTTGTAGGGTTTGACAACATCCCCGTCAGCGGACAGATCTATCCTCCACTGACAACCATTGGGCAGTATCTGGAACAGAAGGCAACGCTCGCCATTGAAATTTTGCAGCGTCAGATAGAGGGCCGAGACACCCCTGCAGAAATGCGCGTGCTGGATGTGGAACTCGTCGAACGCGCCACCGTATCTGCGCCCCGAACGTGAACGGGCCCTGACAAACGGAGCCGCAACAACTCTTTTAAAAACAGCAAAGGAAGCCGTCTGTAGCCGATCAACAGCACCGATATTCCCCAGCACCAGATCGCAGCAATCGCCCCCTGCATCCTGCGGACATTCTGACCTTCTATGAGAGCGAAGAAGGGCAGCGGGAGTTTTCTCTGAACAGAAGAAGCAGAGAGAATGGAGAAGCAAGGGGTAAAAACAGAATATGGACATGGCAAAGGCGGGACATCATCCGAAAATGGTGGTGTCCCGCCCTTTTTGTATTTATGTGGCTTTCTTCTTTAAATTCCGTGGCCCTCTTGGCTTGGAGACAGGCTTGCGCCTTACCCCGTTGCGAAAGTAGGTACTTTCATACG
>USFL01000061.1 GCA_900553905.1 uncultured Eubacteriales bacterium
CTGCTGGAGCGGCTCGTCTATGGCCTCGGTGATATCGTCGCTGGTGATGCGCATGGTCTTGGGCAGACCGGTAATCAGGTTGCGACCGGTTACCTCCATATAGAGCTGCTCGGAGCGCGGAATGGCCGATCCGATGTTGATTTTGAGCTCCTCGGCGGTCCTTTCGCCGATAAGCAGGTTGTGCTTGCGCCGCAGGTGACGGATAATGGCATCGTCAAACCGGTCGCCGCCCGCTTTGGCACAGTCCGACACGATGACCTTGCCGAAGGAGAGCACCGCGATATCGGTCACGCCCGCGCTGATGTCCACAATCATGGTGCCGTAGGCCTCGTCCATGGGCAGACCTGCGCCCAGCGCCGCCGCCAGAGAACGGTTGAGCAGCTGCGTGCGCCGCATGCCTGCGTCAAACATGGTGGAAATCAGCGAGCGCTTTTCCATCTCGTTGATAGCGGTGGGCAAAGCCAGAATGGCGCGCGGGCGAGCGAACATATGCTTGCCGATGGCTTTAAGCACAAATCCCTTCAGCATGAAACTGACCAGCTCGTAGTCGGAGATTGCGCCCTCGCGCAGGGGACGGATGGCCAGGATATTGCCCGGCGTGCGACCGATCATGCGCTTGGCCTCATCGCCAAAGGCAAGAATATCGCGGCTGTCACGATCGATGGCCACCACGGTAGGCTCGCGCAGAATGATGCCCTTTCCCTTCATATAGATCAGGATTTGCGAAGTGCCCAGATCAATCCCGATGTCGCTGATGCTTGCCATTCGCTCAAACTCCTTTTCCATTTGCAATCAAGGGCACAACAAAGAAAGCGCGTACGCCCCTGATCCTTACCTATTCGCCATGGAAAAGGCAAATCCTGCTTGAGTGGGAAAACCCGATCAGCAGCGGCGGTATTTCTGGCGCGTGGCCTCGCCACCGCGCAGGTGGCGCACGGATTTGTTGTAGCTTAACACGCGCCGTACCTGGCGATACAGCGTCTGATTGATCCTGGGCAGGCGCTGATCCATATCCTTGTGGACGGAGGACTTGCTCACCCCAAAATGACGCGCGGCTCCCCGCACGGTTTCACCGGTATCCGCGATGTACTGCCCGATGCGGATGCAGCGCTCCTGAATGCGATCATGCACCTTTCGACCCCTCCAAACGTTTTGGAAAGGATATGCGCAGGCTGATGGCAACTTGCCTGGCGGCGCGGGAGGTTTCCAGACGTCCGGCGCAGTGCGCCCAACACACGTAAAGGGCCGCAGGCGGTGATGCCTGCGGCCCTGCATGGGGGAAAGATCAGAGGCCGAAGCCCGTGGAGGCGTCCGTCAGCCACAGGCCATGCAGATTGCAGAATGCATAGGCGCCCGCAACCTGCTCCATGGGGGCCAGCCGGAAAGAGGCATGGGGCGCCTGTCCGGCGGCGAGATCGGCGACGTGGAATCCCGTATCGGTTTCCAGAATCACCCAATCGATGAAATGTTCCTCCGTCATGGGATGAGTCTGGATGCCAACGGCAATTTCAACCTGATCGCCTACCTGATAGATGGCGGGCAGGTGCTTTTCCGTCGCGCCGTCGCTCAGGCCCGGTACGAGCAAGGTCATGGGGGAGCCGCAGCAGGTCAGGGGAACGCGGCTGTCCGTCAGTTTGTAGGCAATGTTTCCGCAGTGTTCGCAAATATAGAAATTCATCATGGGAATGTCTCCTTTACTACAGGTGGTCGATTTCGGATGAGACGGCTTCAGCCGTACGGTGGGAGATAACGGTGGTGATCAGCTCGATTATCCCGGTGATCAGCAGCACAATCCCAAACAGCCGGATGACGACATGAACCGCCGAAAAAGGATTGACCATCAACAGGATGCCCAGCAGAGCCGGGAAGAAGCAGGACATTGCAAGGGGTATCATCGCCGGGCTGTCCAGCTCGATGGCCCCAATGGTCAGGGGAATTTTACCCAGAGCGTCCACCAGCAGCAATGCGCCCAGCACCAGCGGCAGGAAAGCCAGCACGGTTTGCGGCCAGATCAGAGAGGCGATGGTGAAAAGCAGGGGAACGACGGTTAGAAACAGGTCGCCGCCGCTTGCCAGGCCTTCCTTGCGTCCCTGGATATAGCGCACCAGGTGGCTGACTGCGTAGACGGCGGAGCCTGCGGCAAGCGCCTAGATAAAGAAGGTGCCGCTTGCAACGGGGTTGAGCAGCAGGGGAAGGCCCAGAAACAGGTAGAGAATGGCGATCCACACGGATGGCGTTCCGGTCCAGTAAGTGTAAGACATCATGAATACCTCCTAGATGATATTGCCCTTTTGGGCGAAATGGGGAAAAAGGGATGCGCTTGGGGTCAGGGGTTCATAACCCACACCATGTAGTTCAGATAGCCTGCGAAGCTCGCCCACAGCAGATAGGGCATCTGCATCCAGGCGGCAGCCCGGCTGACGGAATGAAAGGCGAGCATCATCACCACGATCATAAACCACATCAGGGCCAGGCACAGCAGGGCGGCCAGGTATTGTCCCGCCCCGAAGAACAGAAGGCTCCAGCAGAAGTTCAGCGCCAGCTGAAGGCTCCAGGCGGCCACCGCGCGGGATGTGCCCGGTCCGCCCTTTCGCACGACCAGCGCCAGCCCCAGCCCCATGAGCACATACAGCACGTTCCATACGATGGGAAAGACGGCGTCCGGCGGGGTGAGCGGCGATTTGATCAGCAGCGGGTACACGCCTTCCAGCCCGGCGCGCGAGAGGGAGGCGGACAGGCCCCCGACCGCCAGGGCCAGCAGGGGAAAGAGAAGGAAAGTAAGCTTTTTCATATCAGGCGCCTCCGCTGCTCAGGAGTGGCACGCTCTGCGGCCGGACAGGGACTCGGCAAACAGGGCGATGCCGGAAACCGTCAGATAGATGCCCCAGACGGAGGTCAGGGTGAACCAGCTGACCACCGGGTTGGCTAGGATAACCAGGCTGAGCAGCAGGTTAAGGATGCCGCTTGCCATGATCCAGCCCGAGCCGGACGCTCTTTGCAGGGCGAAGAAGGTGGAAATCTGGGAAATGCCCGCGGCTATCGTCAGGAAACCAGCCACATAGGAGAGGCTTGCAATCATCTGCAGGGTGCCGTAGACGCCGCTCAGCCCGCTCCACAGCGTAAAGCCTGAGAACAGCAGCAGCATGATGCCGTTTACCAGCGACCAGCCGCTCCGCGCCTCCTTCGGGGCGCGGAAGAAGGCCACGGTCTGGGAAATGCCGTACACCATCAGCCCGGCGGTGAGCAGGTAGGCCATCCCCACCCCCACCGAAATGGGGGTGAAGAAGGTCAGAAGGCCCAGGACAGCCAACACGATGGAGGCCACGATGCCGGTCTTGCGGTTGACCGGGCGGGAAGCCGTCTCGGCGCCGCCGGTCGTGCTTGAAGCCGGGGGAAGATCATAGGGAAAAACAGAATGCTTATTCATGGGATCTACGCTCCTTTTGAAAGGGTCGGTGAAGGAAAGAAATCAAACCAGCCGGTAGTGCTCCAGCAATTCCAGAAGGATGGTCCCGTCCAGCTTGTCCAGACCGGCGTGCAGCGTCATCTTGAGCGGCAGGGGGAGCTTCATGTCGGTCAGCTTGCGGCCGTCCAGCAGGTAGTAAGTGGCGTTGAGCAGGCAGCGGACATCATAGGCGGAATTGAACACCTCGGGCACGCCCCGCTCCACGTCCAACAGGGTATAGACGGCCTCCATGGCGGTGCGCACGGAGTATTCGGTGGTGAAGATCGTGTCGCGCTCCGTCTGGGCGAACTGGCCCAGGAAGGCGAAGTTTACGCACTCATCGGGGACCACATCGGGGCGGTCGCCGGCGGCGCGGGGCATGAAGAAGGCCGTGACATAGGGCATCATGCAGGGCACGGTGCTGGCGCTCTGACGGGCCAGGGTTTCGATCCTGTCTTCCTCGACGCCCAGGTGGTAGAGCCATTCCATGCAGATCTCGGCGCCGGTGCACTCGCTCATGGGCTTGCCCACATAGTCGCCCGGACGGTCGGGATAGAGGCCGTAGATCCAGCCCACCAGCTGGTTTTCGGGCTGCGCCTTGAAATGCGGCTGGCGGTTGAAGGTCCAGCTCATCAGCCAGGCGGAGTCGCGTACCGTGACGATGCCTCCGGTCACCACCTTGCCCGAATAGGGATCGCGCTGGCAGATTTCGCGCACGTAGGGAGCGATCTTTTCATCCAGCAGCGTCACCGTGGCGGACTCCCACTTGGTGGCCTCGATGTCGGAGCAGAATTTCTCGGGCCGGCCGAACTGGGGATGCTGTAGGGCGATGTTTTTCCACAGAGCCCAGCTGGCGCCTTCGCCGGATGTCACCTCCAGCACGGGCGCGTGTTCGTTGTCGCCAAGGGCGGAGGATTCCGTGCAGGATCCGTTGGTGACGAATACCAGATCGTTTTCCGTGAGGTCGATGGCCTCCTCCTTTCCGTCCCGCTTAATGAGGATCTGATGAGCGATCTTTTTGCCGGGAAGGAAGTGGAACAGCACGTTGGTCACGGTCACGCCGTAGTCGAACTGAACCCCGTTGTCCTGCAAGTAGCGCACCAGCGGGAGAATCAGCGATTCATACTGGTTGTAACGGGTGAACTTGAGCGCCGACAGGTCGGGCAGGCCGCCAATGTGATGCAGGAAGCGATGCAGGTAGAGCTTCATCTCCAGAGCGGAGTGCCATTTCTCAAAGGCGAACATGGTCTGCCAGTACATCCAGAAATCAGAACGGTAGAATTCGTCCGTGAAAACATCGTCGATCGTTTTGTCGTACAGGGATTCATCGGTGGCAAAGAACAGCTTTAGCAGCTCCATGGCGGCCTCGTCGCTGAGATTAAAGCGGTCGCGGGTGTTGGCACTTTCTCCCTGCCGCAGCGTGGCGCGATTTTTGGAGAAGTTGGGGTCGTCCTTGTTGAGCCAGTAGAATTCATCCAGAACGCTGGCGTTCTCCACCTCCAGCGAGGGAATGGAGCGGTAGAGATCCCAGAGGCATTCATAATGGTTTTCCATCTCACGGCCGCCGCGAATGACAAATCCCAGCTCCGGGTTCAGGATGCCGTCGCATGCGCCGCCGGGCAGGGCGGCTTCCTCAAGGATGTGGATGCGCTCGCCTGCAACCTGTCCGTCACGGATCAGGAAAGCGGCGGCTGCCAGGCTGGCAAGGCCGGAACCTACCAGCCAGGCGGACTTCTGATCGGCGTCGTGCGGCTTGCGGGGACGGGCAAAGGCTTCGTAGTTTCCATTGGTATAGTACATATCTGTGTACCTCCTGATTGATGTTGAGGAGGGGAGTCCCGCTGGGCGCGACGCTCTTCCTTACATGACGATCATACAGGAAGTGGAAAAGAAAAGAGGTTGTTTGAACAACGCAATTCAAGTCTTTTGAGATTTTATTTTTAAAACTCAAAAAACCGCATCAGCGGCGGTGCGGCAAAGAAATCAGGGCCTCTGAAAAAAGGCTCCGCGGGCTGCCGGAAGCAGGGCGCGGAGCGTCTGAATCAGAACGGTTTATTCACTTTTCAGGTTGGGGTCCGGTTCATCCTCCGTGATCGGCATTTCCACGAGCAGCTCAAACCGGCTCTTGTCGAACTGAATGAGCCCTTCGTCCCGCATCTTGCACAGCTCGTTGGACATGGCGCTGCGGTCTACAAACAAATAGTCGGCCAGGTCCTGCCGGTTCAGGGGAATGACGAAAGTGCGGCTGCCGGCCTTATGATATTGGGCGGAAAGATAGTCCTGAAGCCGGTCACGGATGGAACGGCGGATGCTGTCCTCCAGCTTGCGGGTCAGACGCTGCCCCTGTTGCGCCACAGCCACCGTGAGGTTTTGCAGAAAGCGGATCTGCGCGGGAACGGTCAGTCGGTTTTGCCGCAGCAGCGTGTCCACCGTCAGAAATAGGAGCTCGGTTTTCTCCGTGGCAACGGCGGAAATGTGCAGCCGGTAGCGGCCGATCGCGTTGAGCAGGCCGATGGCGTCCCCCGGCCCCAATGCATCCATCAGGTTGCTGTTTCCGCTGGCGTCCACATGCGAAAGGTGCAGCCCGCCGGAGAGCAGAATGCCGACTTCGCTCATCGGGTCCCCATCCCGCACAACCACGGCTTTGGACGGAAATACCTGCCGCCTGGCATGCATGGCCTCAAGCACATCCAGCAGCTCTCCGTCCGTCATGTTGCGAAACAGCATGCCCGATTTGAGCAGGCCCATATCAAGCGGTTGTTCCATGGCTGCTTCACACTCCCTCTTTCTGTGAACGATGCTATTGTCATTATAGCAAATTCTGCCTGTACTTCAAGCCGGAGAAAGGGAGAAGGAAAGCTTTGGAAGGGTTTTGCCCTCCGGATGACGAATGTGTGCCCTATGGCCCGGAGGGCTTCCGGAGCACCTGATGGATGGTGGAGGTCGGCATGGTCGAGCTTAGAAAAATCGATGCAGACAATTATCTGAAAATCCTGGGCATGGAGCTGCCCAGTCGGCAGCAGAGCTTTGTGGCGTCCAACGCCGTCTCGCTGGCGCAGGCGTGGGTATTTTATGATACCGCCCATCCCTTTGCCATCTACCACGACGACGAGCCGGTCGGCTTTGTGATGTTTGATTTTGGAAAGGGTCCCCGCGAGGTGGAAATATGGCGCTTTATGATCGCGCCGGAGCATCAGGGAAAGGGCTATGGCACCGCTGCGCTGCGGGCCGCCGTAGCCTGGCTGAAGGAACAGAACCGGTTTGACCGGGTTCGGATCAACTATGTGGAGGGAAATGATGCGGCCAAAGCGCTGTATCGTAAGGTTGGTTTTAGCGAAACAGGCGAGATGGAAGGCGAAGAAGTGGTCATGACGATGTCGCTGGCAGATCTGCCGTATGTGCCGGAGGGCGCATGCGTGATTGATCGTGAGAACTGGGAACGGAAAAGCTATTGGGAGCAGTTTACCCGGCAGGCTCGTTGCTACGCGTCCATCACCGGGGAAGTGGATGTGACCCGGCTGACGGAGCAGGCTAAAAGGACGGGGTACAGTTTTTACGTCGCCTTTCTTTACTGCGTAACGGCGGTGGTGAACCGCCACCGGGAATTCCGCTACGCCTATGATGCGCGGACGGACCGGGTATTGCTGTGGAACGAGGTATGGCCGTCGCATCTGGTATTTCACGATCAGGAGGAAAGCTTCACCGCGATTTGGTCACGGTGGAACCCCGATTTTAAAACATTTTATCAGAGCTGCCGGGAAGATATCGAGAGGGGAAAGGAAGCGCGGGGACATCATGTGCCGGATATGCCGCTCAATACGTTCGGCGTTTCCGCCCTGCCGTGGCTGTCGTATACTTCGCTGGATATCAACCTCACCGCTGATGAAGTTTACCTTGCTCCGATCATTTCCTGGGGACGCTGGCGCAGCGACGGCAGCCGGACGGTGCTGCCGCTGTCCATGGAGATTCACCATGCGGTCGCCGACGGCTTTCACATCGCCCGCTTTTTCCGCGAGGTGGAGCAGCTGGCAGGGGAGCTGAAACTGGGCTGACGGCGGCTTGGAGCACGGCGGGGAGTAAAGAAAAGACGCGCATCGCCCAAACGGGCGATGCGCGTTGTTGCCTTGTCAGGCGGGAAGCTTACTTCTTGGCCTTGATGGCGGCATGAGCGGCGGCCAGGCGCGCGATCGGCACGCGGAAGGGCGAGCAGCTCACGTAGTTGAGGCCCACGTTGTGGCAGAACTCGATGGTGGAGGGATCGCCGCCGTGCTCGCCGCAGATGCCCAGCTTGATGTCGGGGCGGGTTTCGCGGCCAAGCTTGGCAGCCATCTTCACCAGCTTGCCCACGCCGTCCTGGTCCAGACGGGCGAAGGGATCGCTCTCGAAGATCTTGTTGTCGTAGTAGGCGCCCAGGAACTTGCCGGCGTCGTCACGGCTGAAGCCGAAGGTCATCTGGGT
>USFL01000062.1 GCA_900553905.1 uncultured Eubacteriales bacterium
AAACGGTCCGCTTTTTTCTGGACCTGCGTTTTCATAATGAAACGTCCTGGTTTCACGCCCACCGAGAGGCGTACGAAACCTATGTCCGAAAGCCCTTTTCCGAGTTTATCGAGGCCATGACGCCCACGGTCATGCGCATTGCGGACGACATGGAAACCCGCCCCAACAAGTGCCTGGCGCGCATCAACCGCGACATTCGCTTCACGCGCGATAAATCGCCGTATCGTGATCACATGTGGATGCTGTTCCGCCGCTCGGGCGAGGAGCGGGAGCATGCCGTGATGTACTGGTTCGAGCTCTCGCCGGAGGTTGTGGAATGGGGCGTGGGCTTCTGGGGTTACAACCGTCCGGCCATGGACGCCCTGCGCGAGCGCATGGTGAAAAAGCCCGCCGAGGTGCGGCGGGTGCTGCGCCGATGCGGCATCCCGGATGAGACGCTGCATATTTACGGCGACCGCTACAAAAGCATGAAGCCCCCGGCAGGCATGTCCGCCGATTTGGCCATGCTCTATCCCTGCAAGGAGATCTACGTCAAGCGCATCGGCGTGCCGCTGGGGGAGAGCTACCGGCCGGAGATCATCGACCGGGTTTCGGAGGATTTTCTGCGCTTAAAACCCCTCTATCTGCTGCTTCGACAGGCTGCGGACGAGGGGATGGCAAAGCTGGATGCATAGGCATTGATTGTGTAAGGAGAGTGACAGCATGGATTACCGAAAGCTCAAAAGCGGGTCTGACGTGCGCGGCGTGGCCGTGGGCGAGGGCGCGACCCTTACCCCGGACGTGGCCAAGACGCTGGGCATGGCCTTTGCCCGCTATGTGGCTGGCAAGACCGGCAAGCCCGTGGAGCGCGTCAGCATCGCGCTGGGGCGCGACAGCCGCGTATCCGGCCCGCAGCTGCTGGAGGCCGCGGCACAGGGTATCGCGTCCGCGGGCGCAAGGGCGGTGGATTACGGCATGTGCACCACGCCCGCCATGTATATGGCGATTTTGACAGAAGGCTTTCAGCCGGACGGGTCCATCATGGTGACTGCCAGCCATCATCCCTGGCAGCTCAACGGCCTGAAATTCTTCACCGGAGAAGGCGGCCTGGGCTTCCATGAGCTGGACGAGGTGCTGGAGATGGCGCAGCGCCTGGAAAAGGAAGAACCCCGGCCTACCGGCGAAATCATCAGCACGCCGTTTTTGCCCACCTATGAAAACCATCTCAAGCAGCTCATCATTAGCGGCGTGGACCCGGAGGTGCAAAAGCCGCTGCTGGGACTGCACGTGGTGGTGGATGCGGGCAACGGCGCGGGCGGCTTCTATGCCGATATGCTGGAGGATCTGGGCGCATGGATTGAGGGCAGCCAGTTTCTGGAGCCGGACGGCCATTTCCCCAACCATATCCCCAATCCCGAAAACAAGGACGCCATGGCCTCCGTCTCCGCCGCGGTCAAGCGCGTGGATGCGGACTTGGGCGTGATCTTCGACGCGGACTGCGACCGCGCGGCCATCGTGGACCATACGGGCAAAGAGATCAACCGCAACCGCCTGATCGCCATGATCAGCGCGATTCTGCTGGACGAGGCCCCCGGCGCGACCATCGTGACCGACTCGGTCACCTCCTCCGGTCTGTCGGATTTTATCCGCGAGTGGGGCGGCGAGCATTACCGCTACAAGCGCGGCTACCGCAACGTGATCGACGAGGCCGTGCGCCTCAATCAGGCGGGTATCGACTGCCCGCTCGCCATCGAGACGAGCGGACACGCGGCCCTGCGCGACAATCACTTCCTGGACGACGGCATGTACCTGGTCACGGTGCTTCTGATCAAGGCCATGCAGATGAAGCAGCAGGGCAAGTCGCTCAGCTCCCTCCTGGACGGCCTGCGCGAGCCCGTGGAGAGCACGGAGATCCGTCTGCCGGTCACCTGCGAGGATTTTGCCGCCGCCGCCCGCCAGATCATCGAATACGTGCTGGACTATGCCAGCAGCCATGAGGACTGGCATGTGGCCCCCGACAACCGCGAGGGCGTGCGCATCTCCTTCGATATCGACGGGGAGCTGAGCAGCGCGTGGTTTTTGCTGCGCCTGAGCGTGCATGACCCCGTTATGCCCCTCAACGCCGAGAGCGACGTACCCGGCGGCGTGAAGGCGGTGCTGGGCAAGCTGTACGAGGCGCTGAAGGACCAGCAGGGCGTGGACCTCGCGCCGCTCAAGGCCGCGCTGTAAGATTGCCGCTCAGGCTATCGTGCATGGCGGCGAGCAGTTCTCCGCTGGAATCGCTGCCGTATTCCCAGCACATCATTCCCATCAGGCCGTTTTCCAACGCATAGGCGCCTTTGTAATGGATGGACACCGGGTCGTCGTAGGTCCAAAACGTCGTGCCGTCCGTTGCGTAAGGCGCCTTTGCCTGTTCGTCAAACTCGGTCTGGGCATTGGCCAGGACGTCTTTGAGGCGGTCGTAGCTGAGCGACTTGCCCGTGCCGGCAGCCTGGGTCCAGACGGGTTGGGCTGTACTTTGTTTCAGGGTGAAGCTGCGGCCGTAGAAGGCCGCTCCGATCATGATTTTGCTGCGGGGAAGACCCGCCTCCACATAGCTGCGCACAGCCAGGTCCACGCTCTGGGGATAGCTTTCGCTCGCGCCATAGAGCGGGGTGTGGTGGCTGGCGACGCCCTCGGCCTGCAGGTCGTAGGTCATGAGGTTGACCTGATCGCACAGTGCGCCGATAGCCTTCACGTCGAGGTTGCGGATGTGCCAGGGATCGCCGCCCAGGGCCACGGCCAGCATGCGGGGCTTCCCGTCCTGCGCGGTCAGGCGGTCCAGCCCCCCGCGCAGCGCCTGGAGCAGCAAGGTGAAGTTCGTTCGGTCGTTGGCGCTGGAGGCGATGCCCGCCGCCGAGGAGCCGGGATATTCCCAGTCGATGTCCACGCCCAGAAAGCCGTGGCGCTCCATCAGCACGAGCGTGCTGTCCACAAAGCGCGCGCGGCCGTCCGCAGTGGACGCGGCCTGCGAAAATCCATCCGCGCCCCAGCCGCCGATGGCCAGCACCGGCAAAATGTGCGAATGCTTTTCCACATAGCGGCGGAACACGTCGATGCTCTGCCAGTGGCTACCGGAAACCTCGCCGTTTTTGATGAGCGCGAAGGAATAGTTCAGCTGGTCGAGATGGGGCGCGTCGCTGTCGCGCAGGGTCAGACCCGCGCTGTCGTACACGTAGGCGGCGGTGCGCTTGCCGCTGGCGGCGGCAGCCTCGGCTTCCGTGGGGTGGAAGGGGCCGGGGGAGGCCTGTATGCCCGTTCCCAGCCACATCAGCGACGCCAGCGCCAGGCTGCGCAGCGCAAACCGCCGCCTGGGCCGCAGGGAGAATCGTTTCATCAGGGATGGCTCCTTTCCGCATAGCTGTCATCCGGCGCAAGTATACCATGTCCGCAGGCGCGCGGGCAATGTTACATGTTGTCATGGCAATGCTTGAAACAACTGCAAGGAGGACACAATCATGGCTGATTACATCATGGATATGCGAAAGCGCGTGGGGCACATCCCCTTGATGCAGTGCGGCGCATCGGTCATTGTGGAAAATGAGCGGGGCGAGATTTTGCTCCAGCAGCGCTCTGACAGCGGCGCATGGGGTTATCCCGGCGGTGCGGTGGAGCTTTACGAGCGCGTGGAGGACGCCGCCCGCCGCGAGCTTTTTGAGGAAACGGGCCTTCACGCCGGGAAAATGGAGCTGCTGGGCGTGTTTTCAGGGCCGGAGATGGCCTATACCTATCCCAACGGAGACCAGGTGAGCAATGTAGATATCGTCTTTGTATGCCGGGATTGGCGAGGCGAACTCGTGTGCCAGCCGGGTGAGGTGGAGGCTCTGGCCTTTTTTGCGCCAGAGGCGCTGCCTTCGCCTCTGCATGAGGTGGATTATCCCGCTCTGAACGCCTGGATGCAGCTTCGGGAGGCACGGAGGCAGAAATGAACATTCATCAGCTTCGCTGTGCCGTCACCGTGGCGCGTCTGGGCTCACAGACGCGCGCCGCCGAGGAACTGTACATGAGCCAGCCCAATTTGAGCAAGGCGCTCAAGGACCTGGAGCAGACGTGCGGCTTTCGTATCTTTACACGCACGGGCACGGGCATGGCGCCCACCCGCCGGGGCGAGGAATTTCTGGAACATGCCAGGGCCGTGCTGGAAAAGCTGGACCTGATGGACGCCATCTACCAGGGGCAGGACCGCCGTTCGGCCAGCCTGAATGTGGCGGTGTGCGGGGCGGGCTACCTGACGCGGGCGTTATGCGCGTTCCTGGATGAAACCAATCCCTCCGAGGGGCTGGAGATCAACATGCGCGAGGGCCGAGTCGAGGAAGTGGTGCGCGCCGTATTGGACCGTGAGGCGGAGATCGGCGTCATCCGCTACGCCGTGGACCGGCAGAACCGCGTCCTGTCTGCATTGGCCGAGCAGGGGCTTCATTACCTGCTGTACTGGACCTTCCGGCATGTGGCGGTGATGTCCCGCCGCCATCCGCTGGCGGGAGAAGAACGGCTGGAAAAGGCCCGGCTTGCCCCGTATGCCGAGGTGATGCTCGCGGCGGAGCTGCCGCCCGTGCAGGCAGAGCTTCAGACACCGCAGCAGCCGCGCAGGCGCGCACGCATATGGGATCAGGCCACCCGGCTGGAGCTGGTGTCCCGATCACGGACGGCGTACCTGTGGTCGCCGCCCATGCCTAAGGAGCTTCTGGAACGCTATGGGCTTACGCAGCTGCCTGTGGAGGACATGCCCGAATACCAGGACGCGCTGATCTATCCCCGCGGGTATCATATGAGCCGCTGGGAGCAGGCGTTCTACGACCTGGCCCGGAGGGAGGCGCAACGGGCCTGTCAGGAGTAGAAAGGCCGTATCTGTCTGGCTTTCCACCGGATTGGGAAGCTAGACTTTTTTTCGTTTTTGTGTCACAATAGCACCGAATCTTTTTGCACAGGAGGCGCGTTCCCTTGGCTATGGATCTGACGGAGGGGAAACCGGACCGGGTGTTGTGGCGCTACTCGCTCCCGCTGTTTGGCAGCATCGTTTTTCAGCAGCTCTATAACATCGCAGACAGCTTCGTGGCGGGCAAATTCGTGGGCGAACAGGCCCTGGCCGCCGTGGGCAACAGCTACGAGGTCACGCTGATTTACCTGTCCTTCGCCGTGGGGCTTAACATCGGCGCTTCGGTGGTCACGGCCCGGCTGTTTGGAGCCAAGCGCATCGGGCAGATGAAAACGGCGGTCAACACCGCTTTCCTTTTGTGCCTGGCGGTCTGCGCGGCGCTGATGACGCTGGGTTTCCTCTTCAGTCCCGCGCTGATCAAGGCCATTCAGACACCTCCGGAAATCTTTGACGATACCATGCTCTACCTCAATATCTATACGGGCGGGCTGGTATTCCTGTTCTTCTACAACATCGCCACGGGCATCTTTGCCTCTCTGGGCGATTCGCGCACGCCGTTCCTGTTTCTGGCCGCTTCCTCCATCGCCAATATCGCGCTGGACGTGGTGTTTGTCACGGCCTTTCAGATGGGTGTTGCGGGCGTGGCGTGGGCCACGTTCCTGTGCCAGGGCGTCAGCTGCGTGCTGGCGGTGCTGGCCCTGTTCCGCGCGCTCTCGCGCATGGAGGCCGACGAACCCCCGCACCTGTTTTCGGGCCGCATTTTGCTCAACCTTGTCAAGGTCGCCCTGCCCAGCACCCTTCAGCAGTGCTTTGTCTCGGTCGGCAACATTCTGATCCAGAGCATCATCAACGGCTTTGGCACCAGCGCCATCGCCGGCTATGCCGCCGCCATCAAGTTCAACAACTTCGCCGTGACCAGCTTCAACACCCTGGGCAACGGCATGAGCAACTTTACCGCCCAGAACCTGGGCGCGATGCAGACGGTCCGGGTCCGCGAGGGCTACAAAGGCTGCCTGAAGATGATGGCCGGGATCGCCACGCTGTTCGTGCTGGTCTATGTGTTTTTCGGCGGACAGGTGATTCGCCTGTTCCTGAACGATGAAAGCAGCGGATCGCTGGCGGTAGGCGTGGAATTTTTGTTGATCGTGTCGCCGTTTTACTATGCGGTGGCGCTCAAGCTCGCCACCGACGGCGTGCTGCGCGGCGCCAGCCGCATGACCGAGTTCATGACCGATACCTTTGTGGATCTGGCCATGCGCGTGGCGCTGTCGTTTATACTGGCCGGGCCGTTCGGCCTGACGGGCGTGTGGTGGAGCTGGCCGGTGAGCTGGTGCGTCTCCTCCGGGCTGTCGGTGCTGTTCTACCGCCGGGGGCGCTGGGCGAATCTGGACAGTGCGGAGCCGTAAAAAAGACGAACAAAATACTTGCGTTTTTCAATAACGTCATGTAAAATAGGAAAGCCGAGTGCATGATGACGGTTGAGTCCTGTGCGATTTCAACGCGTGAACCCTGTCAGGTCCGGAAGGAAGCAGCAGTAAGCGCAGTTTGGGATGTGCTGCGGGGTCGCTCTGCCTGAGTGCGCCCGGTTTTTTACTTTCATGTTTGATTAAGGGGGAGCAGAGATGGACTACAGGCATGTGATGGAGACCGACCCCGAACTTTTCAAGGCCATCGCGGACGAGGTGGAGCGTCAGCGCGAGCACATCGAGCTGATCGCATCGGAAAACTTTGTTTCGCCCGCCGTGATGGAGGCCATGGGCTCACCCCTGACCAACAAATACGCGGAGGGCTATCCCGCCAAGCGCTATTACGGCGGCTGCCAGTATGTGGACGTGGCGGAGAACCTGGCCCGTGACCGCGCCAAGCTGCTCTTTGGAGCCGAGCACGCCAACGTGCAGCCCCACAGCGGCGCGCAGGCCAATACCGCCGTCTATTTTGCCATGCTCAACCCCGGCGATACGGTGCTGGGCATGAATCTGTCCCACGGCGGCCACCTGACCCATGGCAGCCCCGTCAACATCAGCGGCAAGTATTTTCATTTCATCCCCTATGGCGTGGACGAGGCCACCGGTCGCATCGACTATGACGCGGTGCGCGCCCTGGCGCTGGAGAACAAGCCCCGTATGATCGTGGCGGGCGCCTCGGCCTATCCCCGTGCCATCGACTTTGCCCGCCTGCGCGAAATCGCCGACGAGGCAGGCGCGCTGCTCATGGTGGACATGGCGCATATCGCGGGCCTGGTGGCCGCGGGCATGCATCAGAGCCCTGTGCCCTACGCTGATTTCGTCACCACCACCACGCACAAGACCCTGCGTGGACCGCGCGGCGGCCTCATCCTGTGCCGTGAGCAGTATGCCAAGGCCATCGACAAGGCCATTTTCCCCGGCACGCAGGGCGGCCCGCTCATGCACGTGATCGCCGCCAAGGCCGTGTGCTTCCTGGAGGCGCTCAAGCCGGAGTTCAAGGCCTACCAGCGCCAGATCATCGCCAACGCCAAGGCGCTGGAAAACGCCTTCCGCCAGAACGGCATCCGCATGGTATCGGACGGCACGGACAACCACCTGATCCTGATGGATCTAACCGGCACCGGCCGCACCGGCAAGGAGATGGAGACGCTGCTGGGCGAGTGCAACATCACCGTCAACAAGAACACCATCCCCGGCGAACAGCTCAGCCCCATGGTGACCAGCGGCGTGCGTGTGGGTACCCCCGCCGTGACCACCCGCGGCATGGTGGAAGGCGACATGGAGCAGGTGGCGGGCTTCATCCGCCGCGTGCTGGAGGGCGGCGAGGACGCCTGCCCCGGTGTGAAGGCCGACGTGGTGGAAATGATGAAGCGCTTTCCGCTGTATGAAGGCTTCCCGAATGAATAACAGCCTGCCCGCCTATGCCAAGGGCGTGCTGGGTGAGGCGGCCGTGTGCGACCGCCTT
>USFL01000063.1 GCA_900553905.1 uncultured Eubacteriales bacterium
GTTCTGTCAAATTGCGTCAAACCATTTGAAAAGGAAAAACCCCGGAAACCGCGTAGTTCCGGGGTTTTTGACCACTTTTGATAAAGTTTAGCGCTTGCTGAACTGCGGAGCGCGACGGGCAGCCTTGAGGCCGTACTTCTTGCGCTCCTTCATGCGCGGGTCGCGCGTGAGGAAACCGGCCTTCTTGAGGCTCTCGCGCAGGTCGGGGTTGGCTTTGATCAGCGCGCGGCTGATGCCATGGCGGATCGCGCCGGCCTGACCGCTCAGACCGCCGCCACGAACATTCACCAGAATGTCCATGTCGCCGCCGGCCTTGGTCAGTTCCAAGGGCTGACGGACGGTCATCTTGAGGGTTTCCAGACCAAAATACTCGTCCAGATCGCGCTTGTTGATCAGAATCTTACCGTCGCCGGCGACCAAACGGACACGGGCGATGGCCGTCTTACGACGTCCTACGGCATTGTACTCAACTTTCGCCATTTTGTTTCGCTCCTTCCGTGTCCTTACTTAATGACCAGCGTCTCGGGCTGCTGAGCGGCATGCTCATGCTCCGCGCCGGCGTAGACCTTCAGCTTCTTGGCCATCTTGCGGCCCAGAGGTCCCTTGGGAAGCATGCCGATGACGGCGTGCTGAATGACGAATTCGGGCTTCTCGTTGAGAAGACGGCGATAGGGGGTCTCGCTCAGGCCGCCCGGAAAACCGCTGTGCTTGTAGTAAATCTTCTGGTCCAGCTTCTTGCCGGTCAGAATGACCTTGTCCGCGTTGATGACGATCACGTAATCGCCCGTATCCACATGGGGCGTATAGGTAGGCTTATTCTTGCCGCGCAGGATGCTGGCGACCTGGCTGGCCAGACGGCCCAGCACCACGCCCTCGGCATCCACGATGTACCATTTGCGCTGTACATCGGAGGCCTTTGCCATGTAGGTATTCAAGTCGGTATCCTCCTTCAAGGGGTTGTGTCTTTTGCGGCATTTGATGGTCAGCAAACGCACGCGGGTTCCAATAGCATTCCGGGGCTGGCGGAGTCTATTGATGCCAACGAATATTTTACTAAATCCAGGACGGGCTGTCAATAGGAAAAACCGCAATTTCACACGCTTTTTTTGCGTTTGCGCCCATCAGTTCCAGCGCGGCGAGCAGGATGCCGCTCTCCGCCGGGCTTAGGCATCCGTAGGGGTCAGCAGCGCTCCAGCACCCGGCCAAAGAATGCGACCATGTCGGGAATCAGGCTCAAGGGGATGCGCTCGTTGCGGTTGTGAATCATGCCGCGTTGCTCTTTGCTCAGCGGCATGCCGGAGAAGCGATACACGTTGGGGCAGATGCGGCAGTAGTGACGGCTGTCGCTACAGGCCAGCATCAGGTAGGGCGCTACAAGCACGCCCGGATAGGTCTGGCGGATGGCGGCAGACAGGCGCTCCCAGGGCTCGCCGGAGGTGGGGGAGACGGGGGAGGGATCGTTGCCTTCCACCACGGTCACACGCACATTCGGATCGCCAATGGCGCGCTCCATGCGCTGGCGCACGGACTCAACGGTTTCTCCACAGATCACACGCGCGTTGACGCCTGCGCGGCTCTGGTTGGGCAGCACGTTGTACGCCTCCGCGCCGGACAGGCGGGTCAGGGCACAGGTGGTGCGCACCAGGGCGTTGAGCTCGCCGCCGCTCTTTTTGCAGATCAGGTCCAGCACGGGACGGAAGCACCACAGGTTGGCAAAGATCAGCTTATAGACGAAGGAGGAATGACGCCCCATCAGGTCAAACAGCTCCCGTGCGGGCGGGGTCATCACAAAGGGCATGGGACGGCGTGCGATGCGGTCCAGCGCACGGGCCAGCACGCCCACGCTCTGGCGCGCTGGCGGAGCGCTGGCATGGCCGCCCTTGCCCACGGCGGTCAGATCCAGGAAGGCGCTGCCCTTTTCCGCAATGCCGATCAGCGCGGCGGGCTGGTCCACGCCTGGGAACACCTTTTCCACAATCGCGCCGCCTTCATCCAGCACAAAGACGGGATGCACGCCGCGGCGCTCCAGCTCCGCGACGATGGCGGGCGCGTCGCCGCCCATGACCTCCTCATCCCCGCCAAAGGCGAAATACACGTCGTTTTTGGGCGTAAAGCCGCGCGCGATCAGGCTTTCGGCAGCCTCCATCACGCCCATCAGCGTGCATTTGGTGTCCAGCGTGCCGCGGCCCCATAGCTCGCCGCCCTTTATGACGCCCTCGAACGGCGGCTCGTCCCATTCGGCGGGATCGGCGGGCACCACGTCATAGTGCGCCATGAGCACGGAGGGGCGCTCCGCGCTCTGGCCGGGCCATTTCAGCAGCATGCCGTGACGGCCGATTTCGGTGTATTCGCATGCAGTGTACACATGTGGATACAGCGTGCGCAGCAGCGCGCGGAACTTTTCAAATTCAGACAGGTCCACCTGGCTGTCCTCTACGCTGCTCACGGTTTTGAGGCGGATCATCTGCCTCAGGTGATCCGAGGCGGCCTTCGTATCCACCGAAAAGGAATCGGCCTCCACTTTCTTTTCGGAAATGGGCTTAAACATGCAGGCACGCGCCACAATCACCGCCAAAAAGGCGAGAAAAGCGACGAGAAAAATCCACAAAGCGGTCATTGCCGCCCCTCCTTCCCATCGGCGGGGGCGCCGCCCAGCATGCCGCGCCTGTACATGATGCGCGCCGCGCCGATGGCGATGAGCGCGCCCACGGGCACCAGCACGCCCACGCTGGAACTAAGCCCCGGCGCAAGGAGGAACAGCACCACCATAAACGCCAGCGGCGCCGCGGCCAGCTTGGGATTTTTGGAGATGAACACCACGCCCAACGCGCCGAAGAGCGCGGGGAGGATGTTGTCAAAGGCGGGCTTGAGCGCGGGCGATTCCAATACCGGGCGCAGGAAGCCCAGCCCGAACACGCCCAGGGCGATGACCAGCGTGGTCACGATGGAACTGGAGGCGATGGCAATGGTGGAGATGACTTCGCCCTCCTCGCTGCCGGGCCTCACTTTGGCGGCCTCCATGGCGTTGAGCGCGCAGGGGACCTTGAGGTTGGTCAGGTTGCCGGTTACAAAGCCCAGGTACGACCCACCCGTGCCCAGCATGGGCACAAAGGTGAACACCTCAATGATGCCTACGGTCCAGTACATGGGCGCCACGCCCAGCAGCGACTTGAGGACCGCCGTCAGCGGGGGCCAGGCGTTATAGTAGCAGCAAATGGCCACAGGGGAGAGAATCATCAGAATCAGGGCCATGCCCGTCCAGATGCGGCCATAGACGTGCACGCTCTGTTCATATACGGAAATATTCTGATCGTTTTTCATCGCATGTCCCTCCTCATGCCATCAGCGCCGTCAGCGGGATGCTCAGCGCCATGGCGCAAAGCATGCACAGCGGCAGCGCGTACTGTTCCAGCCACGTCATCTTGCATACCTTGATGAGCACGCCGCATACTCCCATCATCAGCGCCGACACCAGCGCCACCGCAATGGGGATGAAGCCCGGAAGACCGGACCGGATATCGGCGAACAGCATGCCCACAAAGGCGCTCACCATGCCCAGAAACAGGCTGTCCATCACGATTTCGCCCCAGCGCTTGTCTTTGCCGGTGATGGAGCGCATGCCCCGGCGGATGCGCTTGAGGCCGAAAAGCACCAGCACGATGCCGGAGATGATGCCCAGCGTCATCGTCCAGGCGATGGCGGAGAACACCTGTGGGTCGGTGATGGTCTCCTTCACGGACGCACCCATGGTACCCGCGGCGATGGTCGCGGCAGGCAGCTCATAGGTGACCGCACCCAGCACGCTCAACCTCAACCATGGGAACGGCAGGCCGATGAAGTTGCTCAGCGTGATTACGCCCACCAGAATGGAAATGGCCGGCGCGATGGAAAACAGCGCGCTGGAGAGGATGGTCTTTCGCACGGTACCGGCGGCGATGCCCATCTGCTGGGCACGGCGGGAGGCCTTGATCAGGAAAAAGACCGACTGCGCGATGACGAATACCACGATGATGGCGGAAAGAAGATAGAGGAATGGGTCGTTGACGGAAAAGGACATGGGATCCCTCCTTCTGGCATTCCGGCCGCCTGTGCGGCCATAAAGAAGCGTGCCCTGACGCAAACAGGACACGCTCATTATACGCCCAAACCGGGACAGACTCAACCTTTATTTGCCGCCTCTTACAGCCGTTCGACGCTTTCATTGGTTACGATGGCGTGAATCAGCTTGCACGGCGCGGACGGCTCCGCTCCAATGGCGACGCAGCGCACGATGGCTTCCGAAGCCGCCTGCGCCGTGGCCTCGTCGCGGGCGTGCACGGTGGCCAGCGCCTCGCCTGCCTCCACCCGATCTCCGATGCGGCCGCACATCACGAAGCCCACGGCAGGGTCGATCACGTCGGTCTTGACCCGGCGGCCCGCGCCCATGGCCTGCGCCGCATTGCCCAGCGCCACGGTATCCATGCGGTGCACATAGCCGGAGACGGCCGCTGGTACGTCACGGATCACCGGCGCCTGCGGAAGCCGGGTCACGTCGTCGCAGCAGGCGGGATCGCCGCCCTGGGCCTTGATCATGGCGCGCAAACGGTCCAGCCCGCGCCCGCTCTCCAGCGCGTCCATGAGCTTTTGCTTGGCATCCGCCACACTTGTGGCCGCGTCAGCAAGAATCAGCATGCGCGCGCCCAGCTCCAGCGATACCTCCAGAAGCGGCCCCTGCACGCGGCCTGAAAGCGCGTCGATGGCCTCCTTGACCTCCAGCGCGTTGCCCACGTGACTGCCCAACGGCTCGCCCATATCCGTGACCAGCGCCATCATCCGCCGGCCTGCGTCACAGCCGATGCGCACCATGGTCTGCGCCAGCTCGATGCTCGCTTCCGTCGTGTGCATCAGCGCGCCGGCACCGGTTTTCACGTCCAGCACCACGCCCTGCGCGCCGCTGGCCAGCTTCTTGCTGACGATGCTGGAGGCGATCAGCGGCAGGCTGTCCACCGTGGCGGTCACGTCCCGCAGGGCGTAGAGGGTCTTGTCGGCCGGAGCGAGGTTCTTGGTCTGACCGATCACCGCCACGCCGATGTCGCGCACCTGCCTAAGAAACGCTTCTTCGCTCAAATCCACGCGAAGGCCGGGGATGCTCTCCAGCTTGTCCAGCGTGCCGCCGGTATGGCCCAGCCCGCGCCCGCTCATCTTGGCCACAGGCACGCCGCAGGCGGCGACCAGCGGAGCCAGGATGAGCGTCGTGGTGTCGCCCACGCCCCCGGTGGAGTGCTTGTCCACCGGAATGCCCGGGATGGAGGACAGGTCGCAGATATCGCCCGAATGCGCCATGGAGAGGGTGAGCTGCACCGTCTCCTCACGGTTCATGCCGTTGAGACGAATGGCCATCAGCAGGGCGGCCAGCTGATAGTCCGGAATGCTGCCATCCGCCGCTCCGCGCACGAACCATTCGATTTCCTCCGCATCCAGCGCCTGCGCCAGCTTCTTTTTTTCGATGATGTTCACCATGTTCATGGCCGTTCCTCCTTTGTGATGGGCAAAATAAAGAAGCGCGCCGGGGCCGCCGGTTTTCCGGCGGCCCCGAAAGCGCGCATAGGTTACTGGATAATCAGACGGCCGCAGTTTTCACACTCGATGTACTTGGCGTCGTTTTTGAATTTGCGCAGCGTAACCTGCGGCAGGCTCATATTGCAGCCGCCGCACTGATCGCCATAAAGCCGGGCCACCGGGGGAATGCAGTGCTTTTTAATCACGTTGTACTTTTCCAGAAGGTCGGGATCAATCCCTTTGGCCTTGGCCTGAACCTGAGCGCGCTTTTCCTCCAGCTGGCGCATCTGCTCCTTGTATTCGGCCTCGTAAGCCACCTTCTGCTTGTCGTACTCGGCCTTGACCTTGGCGTACTTGATGCGGATTTCCTTTTCCATCCGGTCGCGGTCGGCCGCGTCCTTCTGGATGCGCTTCATCTCCTGCTCATAGTCGGTGAGATCGGAAAGCAGCTTCTGCGCGTCGCGGCTCATTTCCTGGGCCTGCTTCAGATCGGCGGGCGGGGTGGCCTCCATGCGCTTTTGCAGGGCGGAGAGCTGGTCCTCCATGCGGGAGATGGCTACCTTGATCACATCCACACGGTCCACCATTTCGGCTACTTCCTGCTCCATGCGCTTGACGGTATTCTGCTGTTCCACCAAGAACTCACGGTTTTTTTTGAGCGCCAGGCGGTTGGGGTTTCGCTTGATCTCCGTCTCAAACGCGTCGGCAGCCATATCGGCCTGCTGATACTGCCACAGCAATTCAGTCTGTTCCATGCGTACCTCCTTGTGGTTCGTAGGGGATGCCCTCAGGGGGCCAGAAGCGCGCCCGCGTAGGGGGGCTGAAAATGCAGGTGCGCCTTCACCGGCCAGCCGGAGCGGGTCGCATCCGCGAGAAAGCGTTCATACAGGGACATCACGCCGGGCAGTTCGGTGGGGAAATGCCCCGCGTCGTAGACTGTAAGGCCGCGGGCACAGGCGTCCAGCAGCTCATGATGCCGCACCTCGCCCACCACAAAGGCCTGTGCGCCGCTTGCCGCAGCCAGGGCGTAGCCCTCTCCATAGGCGCCGCCGGCCACAGCCACGCGCGTGATGGGCGCACCGGAGGCGGGATAGCAGCGCGGGCCGATGTGCAGCTTTTGACGAACCAACGCGCCCAGCTCCGCGGGAGAAAGCGGCACGGCCAGCGAACCCAGCCGCAAAAAATCGTCTGGGGCGGATACGCCCGTCAGCCCAAGCGCCTGCGCCAGGCTGTCGCTGATGCCGCCGGGGGCCTTGTCCCAGTTGGTGTGCGCGGCGATCACGCACAGGCGGTTTTCGGTCAGCTTCAAAAGCGCGCGGCCCTGGGGCTCATTATAGTTTATGCGCTTGAGCGCATGAAAAATGAACGGATGATGGGTCACGATCAGCTCGTCCCCATGCGCCAGCGCATCGTCCACGAGCGCCTCCGTCACGTCCATGCCAAAGGTCACGCCGCGAACGGACGCGTCCGCATCGCCCAGAAGCAGCCCCACGTTGTCAAAATCTTCGGCGCTGTCAAAGGGCGCAAGCGCGTCCAGCCAGTTCAGTACATCCCTTACCTTCACGGCGCACCGCCTCCTTCCGCTTCGGGCTCCTGCATGCGGCGGAGCTGCCCGCTCACATAGGCCAGCTCGCGCCCGCTCAAGGCCAGGCGCTCCCGGTCCTTGTCCAATCCGGCCCGTTCCATGGCCGCTATTTCCTGCTCCAAAAGCCGCCTGCGCCGCTCCAGCACGCGCCGCCACTCCGGGGACGGGTCCATGAGCAGCCCAGGCCCCAACACGCATTCGCGCTCTGTGTAGGCGGCTTCATCCGCCAGCGCAGGCGTGCAGCGCATCAGCACATAATCCCGTCCGCCGGCCGAGGCGATCAGCTCGCGGCGGATGCGGTAGCCCACCTCGCACACCGTGCGGCGCACCATGGGCAAATCGGTCTGCGCGCCCAGAATCAGCGCCGCGCCCTGAAGGCGCGCATATCCCCGCTGCAATATGCCGCAGATGGTCTCCCCGCCCATCCCCAGCACAAACACGGTGTCGGGGACCTGTTCCAAGGCATCCAGCGCCGCAAGCCCGTCGGCTACGGCAAAGGTGGCGCGCTTGTCCAGCTCCAGGGCGCGAAGCCGCCCGCGGGCCTTTTCCAGCGCCGCGGCGCTTACGTCGGCTACCAGCGCGCGCCGCGCGCCGCTCAGCAGCAGCACCGCGCTCAAACGGCCGTGGTCCGCGCCGATGTCGGCAAATACCTGCGTGCCCTCCGCCAGCGCCATGGCGGCGGAAAGCCGCCCGTC